>JBAYAD010000016.1:0-21044 GCA_041669965.1 Selenomonadaceae bacterium | reverse complement strand
GTCGTTGTCCAGAATATTATGAAGCTGGGGGGGAATGTGCTTGTTGACAGCACCCCAGGCAAGGGCAGTGTAACGACACTGAAAATCCCGCTAACACTAGCAATTATCAAAGGAATGTCCATTGGAGTCGGTCGGTCAAGCTATACGATACCGATTACGTCGATTCGGGAATCGTTCCGGCCATTAAAGAAAGACATGGTCACTGATCCGGATGGCAGCGAGATGATCATGGTGCGGGGAAAGTGTTACCCGATTGTGCGCCTGCATAAGATCTATGATATAGCGACGGAGATTACGCAGCTGACGGATGGAATCATGATTATGGTGGAAACAGAGCATACGGTTATGGGTGTGTTTGCTGATCGCCTTGTTGGCGTTCAGGAAATTGTGGTGAAGCCGGTTCCTAAGTATATTCAGACCATTTCAAATACAAATGGGATTACAGGATGCACGCTTTTAGGAGATGGAAGTATAAGTCTTATTCTCGATGCAATGGGACTTAGCAGTCAGATTTATTCATCCTAAGAAAAGGAGATGATCGTATGACAGAGGCAATTTTGCTGTAGTTGCAGAAGAAGTCCGCAACCTTGCAGCGCGTAGTGCGAAGGCAGCGAAGGAAACGACGGATATGATTGAGAGTTCAATCGCAAAAGTGAATGGTGGTCGTGAAATCGCGCATAAAACAGCGGGAGCATTGCAGATCATTGTTACACATGTTACGCAGGTCGCGGGTCTTGTCGGTTCAATTGCAAAGGCATCAAATGAGCAAAATGCGGCCTTGGAACAGATTAATCAAGGGGTTATGCAGGTGTCACAGGTTGTACAGGCGAATTCGGCAACGTCGGAAGAGGCGGCTGCGGCAAGTGAAGAATTAAGTGCACAAGCGGATATCCTTAAGACAACGGTCGGCAAATTCAGGCTTATGGGGGGGACTGTTGATAATGTCAATGAAACGAAGCCAACACAGTCTATAAAACCGTCTGCTTCGGGAAGACCAAAGCATTTCGGAAAAACGATGCCACAGCGCATCGCACTTACGGAAGAAGAAGGTTTTGGCAAGTACTAAGCAATAAAATGTGCAGAAGGGAGTGGACCGGAATGACAAACAAGGAGTTTGAAGCTTATGCAGGCTATGTAAGAATTCATTTCGGCATTCAGCTGTCACAAGAAAAAAAGACATTGCTGGAGACACGTCTGTACAGAATGTTAAGTGAACTGCATTCGGAGGAGTTTCAAAGTGCACAGGAATTTTATGAATATCTTATGAGGGATCGGTCTGGTCGGGGCAGGGAAATGCTTGCCAACGCAATTACGACAAACCACACATTTTTTATGCGGGAGGCGGATCATTTCAAGTATTATGCAGATATAGTTCTGCCCTGGTGGGCACAGCAGCTTCATAACGGTGATCTGCGCACCTGGTGTGCAGCCTGCTCGACAGGAGAGGAAGCCTACACACTGGCGATGATTCATCAGGCGTTTTTTTCACTAAAATCGGGCAGCTGGGATACGACTATGCTTGCTACGGATTTATCACAGGCGGCACTGGCAGCAGCAAAGGCAGGGATCTATGACGAAGCTGCTGTACGATCTTTGCCAAAGAGCTGGCAGTGCAATTTTCAAAAAAATGAAACGGGTGGCATGCGTGTCGTAGATCGTATCAGTTCACAGGTGATTTTTCGTCGTTTTAATCTTATGAGCGAGATGTTTCCTTTTCGACGGCGTTTCCATACAATTTTTTGTCGCAATGTTATGATCTATTTTGATCAGCCGACGCGAAACACACTCATTAAAAAATTTTACGATTTATTGGAACCGGGCGGGTATTTGTTTGTTGGTCATTCGGAAGTTGCTGATCGGCAGGTTGTACCATTTTCTTATGTAATGCCATCGGTCTACAGAAGGATGTGAGGGCAATGATCGGGATTCGAGTCTTGGTTGTTGATGATTCAATGGTTTTTCGGGAAGCACTTGTAAAGGGGCTTTCGCAATATTTGCCAAAGGATAGTCTTGTCGAGCGGGCAAAAGATTCTTTTGAGGCACGTGATAAAATCCTGGAGTTTGAGCCGGATGTCATGATTCTCGATGTTGAGATGCCGCGCATGGATGGAATTGAGTTTCTGCGGCGCCTGATCATACAGTATCCACAACCTACGGTTGTTCTGAGTGGATCAGAACGTTATCGTGAGTCGGCAATGAACGCCGGAGCAAAGGACTTTATGATAAAGCCGGATGGGATGCTTTTGCGGACAGGGCAGTTCTTCGCTGAGCTGGCACAGCGAGCCTATAACGCGGCGAAGTCACAGCAGTCAACACAGGCAGCCATGAACCGGACAACAAAGAGGCTTATTGCAATTGGTGCATCAACGGGGGGGACGGAGGCAATTGCCAAAATTTTGGGAGGTCTTACACTGCCATTGCCGGGAATTGTTATTGTTCAGCATATTCCTCCACTTTTTTCAACACTGTTTGCAGAACGTCTCAATACAACTTGCTGTATGAAAGTTAAGGAAGCAAAAGGCGGAGAGCAGGTACTGCCAGGATGTGTGTTTATTGCACCGGGTGATAAGCATATGGTGGTAAAAAAAGTTGCTGGGAATCTTCAAATCAATTGCATCACGGGTGAACGTGTCAATGGGCACTGCCCGTCGGTAGATGTGCTTTTTGATTCAGTTGCAGAAGCCGTTGGAGATGGGGCGGTTGGTGTTATACTTACGGGTATGGGAAACGATGGGGCCAAAGGTCTTTTGAAAATGCGGCAAAGCGGAGCGAAAACACTGGGGCAGAATGAAGCAAGTTCAGTTGTTTATGGTATGCCACGGGCAGCCTATGAAATCGGTGCGGTAGAAAGACAGCTGCCGTTGACAAGTATGGCTATTGGAATCACCTCACTTGTCCGTTAATGCAGCGGGCAGAGCGAGGCGGCTGAAAAAGTGAGAATTGGAGAATGAATTCAAAAGGCAGGTGAAATGAAATGTATGAGCAATTTACGGAAGCGAACGGAGCGACCATGCATAGTATTTTGGATTGCATTGGGGATGGGATCATTCTGACCGATGCGGAAGCCTGTGTTACGTATATGAATGATGCAGCTGGACGAATTCTTGCGTATGAGCCCATGAAGGCCTGTGGCAAAAACTTTGAAGAGATTTGCCCGATTGTGCAGTTCCATACGAGAAAGCCTTTAGCGAATCCGTTGCAGCGTGCTATAGAGAATGGCGGAATTGTAGGCTTGGAACGTGATGCGGGTCTTGTTGGGGAGTCTGGACAGCTGGTTTTTCTTTCGGCAACTTGTTCTCCCATACAGGATGTTGATGGAGAAATTACAGGAGGTTCTGTGATTCTGCGTGATGTTACACATATGCGAAACCTGGAACGTCAGTTGGAAGATGAGCGCCGTTCTCTGCAGACGATGTTTGCTGTATCCACGATTGGAATGTGTACACTGAACTGTAACGGGGCAATTATCAGTATCAATGAAGCAGCGATGAATGTTATGCAGACGACACGCATACATGCGATTGGCATGCAGCTTGGTGATGCATTTCAGTGTGATAATAGCTTGGAAAACGGTTGTGGTCACGGAAAAGAATGCTTGATTTGTCCGGTTAGGAAAAATATTACACAAGCCATTTATGATGATGATTTTTCCGGATGTTTTGATATTCGGATGCGGCGTACGCAGCAGGGGCAGGCCTCTGCAATATGGCTTAAGGTCTATGTTGCACAGGCACTGGTGGATGATGAAAAACAGATTGTGCTGGCACTTGTTGATATATCAGATCGTAAGCAGCGCGAAACGGATCTTGAAAAAGCACGTCTTGCGGCAGAAGCGGCAAATCTGGCCAAAAGCCAGTTCCTTGCAAATATAAGTCATGAAGTTCGTACACCCATCAATGGAATGGTTGGTATGATTGAGCTGACCCTCAGGACTGCGCTGCAGGCAGACCAAAAGGAGAATCTGATCAGTGCAAAGACTTGTTCAGAAGATCTCTTGCGTATTATCAATGATATTCTTGACTATTCTAAGATTGAAAGCGGGAAGCTGGAGCTTGAAGACATGCGTTTTGATCTGCATGCTTTGCTGCAGTGCGTTGCTCAAGTGTATGAAAAAATTGCAAAGGAAAAAGGTCTTGTGTTTTTTAAAACTTTTAGTAAAGGTGTTCCACGTTATGTTCGGGGGGATTCTTTACGGCTTCGGCAAATTCTGCACAATTTTTTAAGCAATGCAATTAAATTTACGCAAAAAGGGCGTGTGCAGCTGAGCATTGTAAATAAGCAGGAAGCAGAAGGCATGATGCTGAAATTTGATGTAAGTGATACAGGAATTGGTATAAAAGAAGAAGACCGAAAAAAACTTTTTCAACCATTTAGCCAGGTTGATGGTTCCATAACACGGCGTTTTGGCGGCACGGGGCTGGGGCTTATGATCACAAAGAAACTTGTGGATATTATGCATGGCCGGATAGAAGTTGCATCTAAGGAGGGGATAGGCAGTCGGTTTTCCTTCTTTTTGCCTCTGCATAAAGAAACGGGCGCAGATGAAGAATTGTCCAATGTGACCGTTTTTGTAAATGAAGCACGGCGAAAAAAAACCACCGATACAGAGGGAGACGAGAAACCTCTCGATACATCAGATGTTGAAGAGCTGCTGAAATATTGTGAGGATAAACTTAAAGATAAATGAAGTGGAGATGGTAGAAGTGAAAATTCTCATAGCAGAAGATGACAGAATAAGCCGTTTGTTTATGGAAAAATTCATGACTGTATATGGAGAATGTGATGTGGCAGTGGATGGTATGGAAGCATTGGACATCTTCATGGAAGCTTTTAAGAAAGGAGAACCTTATGATCTGGCTTGTCTTGATATCATGATGCCAAAAGCCGATGGTGTTAAAGTTCTTAAAGTGATTCGTGCAATGGAAAAGCAGTATAAGGTGCCGCAGGAGCGGCGCACACGCGTTATCATGATAACAGCACTTGCAGATCGCGCCTATGTGGATAAGGCCTTTGAGATCGGCTGTGATGCCTATGCTTCAAAACCGGTGGACACAGCTAAGGTTGAGGATGTTTTGCGTAAACTCGGACTTTTGCCGGACAAATATTGAAAAGGGAAAGTACATCCTGTAGGGACTGCACTTTTATTTGTCTGTATCCAACACACAAATGGTAAAACAAAATACAATATGCAAATATACAACTATTGACTATTGTAAAGATGTAAACTATAATAATGACCATTAGCATATGAAGCAGTCGTAACGGAAAAGTGGCTGGTTTGTGTACTGAAACGTTCTTATTTTTAGGGGGGAATATATATGAATTTTAGCAAGAAGTACCTGCGTATGGCAGGTATGCTGCTCGGGGTTACAATGCTGGGAGGAATCTTTGCTGGCTGTGGTGATGAAGCAAAGAGCAATGAAATCAAGATTGGTGCAAATTTTGAAATCACTGGTAATGTTGCAAATTATGGCAGTATGACACTTGATGGACTCAAGCTGGCAATCAAGCAGGCAAATGATGCAGGTGGAGTCAACGGAAAGAAGATTGATCTGGTTATAGCGGATGACAAGTCTGAACCGTCTGAAGCAGCGAATGCAGCGACGAAACTTATCTCAAGTGATAAAGTAAAGGTTCTTGTTGGACCGTCTACGACATCAAATGTACTTGCTACGACACAAATCGCAGCAGATAACAAGATACCACTTATTGCGCCAACAGGAACAAGTCCGAAAATCACAGTAGATAATGGCGTAGTAAAGCCATATATTTTCCGCAGCTGCTTTATTGATCCTTTGCAGGGTGAAATCATGGCAACCTTTGCAACGAAGACACTTAAGGCAAAGACGGCTGCAATCTACATTGATTCCAGCTCGGATTATTCGAAGAGCCTGGGTCAGGTATTTAAGGAAAAATTTGAAGCTGCTGGCGGCAAAGTCATAATGGAAGAAGCTTTTCTCCAGAAGGATCAGGACTTTAAGGCAACACTTACAAAGCTTAAATCGGCAAATGCAGATGTTATCTTTGTACCGGCCTATTATGAAGAAGTCGGCAAAATTGTAAAACAGGCACGTGAGCTTGGTATTACAAACCCGATGCTTGGTACGGATGGCTGGGATGATACAAAGGTTGTTGATATTGCTGGTGCCGACGCATTGAACAACACGTATTTCAGCTCTCACTATTCGGATCAGGATAAAGATGTACAGGAGTTTATAAAGGCATTTAAGGCTGAATATAACAAAGATCCAAATGTATTTGCCGCACTTGGCTATGATGCGGGTAAAATGCTTGTTGATGCAATTAAGCGTGCTGGCAGCGATGATCCGGAAAAGATCCGCACAGCACTTGAAGAAACAAAAGATTTACAGGTTGCTACGGGCAAGATTACGATGGATAAGAATCATGATCCCATCAAGAGTGCAGTCATTATTGAAATGAAAAATGGCGTAAAGACACTTAAAGAAAAAATCACGCCGCAAGGCTGATGCAGATGAAAATGGACTGTCGCAGTAGCGATGGTCCGTTTTTTGTTTTAAGATAATCTATATGTTTTTGTAGAATGGACATACTTGTATTTTTATAAAAAAGATGAAACGCCGATTGGCAGTGGCAGAAAATGATTTTTCAAAGGAAATAAGAGGATTTTTCGAGAATAAAAATAGAAGCAATGTTATTGACAGGTATACAATGTAACACTATAATGTTAGATAGTATAGTTCGATGTATCAAAGATAGTGAGTTCTATGCTCATGGCAGAGCAGTCGGTACAAATAAGGTGAACGGGAATTACGGGACCTTTGGCCAGCGGGGCCGAAGGTTTTTTGTTTGTTTGGCTGCGGTTGTGAGACAGAGTTCAAAATGAGTTAAATGAATGGAGGAAACAATATGGAATTTACGGAACAGCTGGTTCAACAGCTGATTAATGGTATATCCCTTGGCAGTATCTATGCACTCATTGCCCTTGGCTATACGATGGTTTATGGTATTATTAAATTAATCAATTTTGCGCATGGTGATATTTATATGGTTGGCGCGTATATCGGTTTTTTTGTGATATCGATGCTGCATCTGTCGATTATACCCGCGTTGCTTATTTCGATGGTTGTTACAGGACTATTGGGGGTTGCTGTAGAACGGCTTGCGTATAAGCCGTTACGAAATGCACCGCGTATATCCTTACTTATTACAGCCATTGGCGTGTCATTTTTTCTTGAGTACACAACGATGTATTTTGTAACACCACAACCGCGTACATTTCCCAATGTCATGGATGATGTGACATATCATCTGGGGATGTTCGTTATTAACGGACAACAAGTTTTGATTTTTGTTATCACGCTTGTACTAATGGTATTATTAACGTATATTGTACAGCGCACCAAGATTGGCAAAGCCATGCGTGCGGTATCTTTTGATACGGAAACAGCACAGCTTATGGGCATTGATGCAAACCGGATTATCTCTGTAACGTTTGGTATTGGTTCGGCATTGGCTGCGGCAGGTGGTGTGCTTGTTGGCGTATACTATAACTCGATTGACCCGCTTATGGGCATTATGCCGGGACTCAAGGCTTTTGTTGCCGCGGTTCTTGGCGGCATCGGCAGCATTCCGGGGGCTATGGCGGGTGGACTTATTCTTGGTGTTATCGAAGCTCTTGTCAGTGGGTTTATTTCATCTACATTTCGTGATGCAGCGGCGTTTGCTATCCTGATTTTGGTTTTGCTATTCAAACCGTCGGGGCTTTTTGGCAAAAATACCCGCGAGAAAGTGTAGGTGGTAAGAGTGAATGTATTGAGAAAGCAGGATTTGAAAATTTTAGCAGCCAGTTTTGTTGGCTTTTGTGTCTTATATGCGTTGATGTCGGAGGGAATTATTGGTGCCTACTGGCAGTTCAACCTGATTCTTGTCGGAATTAATATTATACTGTCCGTGAGTCTCAATCTTATTAACGGTTATACAGGGCAGTTTTCGCTTGGCCATGCAGGCTTTATGGCGATTGGTGCCTATGTGAGTGCTATCCTCACGACGAATTTCCATATGACGTTTCTTTTGGCACTTATCGTTGGTGCACTTGGTGCAGCTGTACTCGGGTTCCTTATTGGACTGCCTACATTGCGATTGAGTGGTGATTATCTCGCAATTGCAACACTTGGCCTTGGCGAAATTATCCGCATAACAATTATGAATATTGAGTATGTTGGTGGTGCAGCAGGCTTTATGGGAATACCACATTATACGACGTTCCCCTGGGTATTTGGCATCATGCTGTTTACGCTTTTTGTTATTAAGAACTTTGTGAACTCTGCACATGGCCGCGCCTGTATCGCCATTCGTGAAAACGAAATTGCGGCTGAAGCTATGGGGGTTAATACGACAAAGTACAAAGTGATGGCATTTACGATTGGAGCGGCCTTTGCGGGCCTTGCCGGCGGTCTTTTTGCACATTGCTTCTATATTATTAACCCGACTTCATTTACGTTTATGGCATCCTTCAACTATTTGATTATGGTTGTAATGGGGGGGCTTGGTTCGATTACAGGCTCTATTGCAGGGGCAGGCGTTTTGACGGTTATCTCAGCAGTCCTTGCCAGCTGGCCGGAATTTCGCATGATTATTTATTCACTGCTGTTAATCCTTTTGATGTTTTACCGTCCACAAGGGCTCTTTGGGAATATTGAAATTATGGATTTAAAATGTTTCAGTCGTTTCAAAGGGGGTCGTAACTAATGGAGTTACTTAAAGCGACAGGCGTATCGAAATTCTTTGGCGGATTAAAGGCTGTATCGGATTTTGATGTTTACATCAATAAGGGTGAGCTTATCGGCCTTATTGGGCCGAATGGTGCTGGTAAGACGACGGCATTTAATCTGTTTACGGGAGTTTATCAGCCGACGGCCGGAGCTATTGATTTTGATGGCAAGAGTTTGCTGGGAATGAAGCCCTATCAGATTACACAGCGTGGTATTGCACGGACATTTCAAAACATTCGTCTTTTCCCGGAGCTTACGGTATTGGATAATGTAAAAATTGCGTATCAATCGCATGTCAAATACGGTATTCTTGAATCTGTTCTGCGTATTGGCCGCTATTTTAAAGAAGAAGATGCAATTGAAAAAAATGCGATTGAGCTGTTGAAAATATTTAAGCTTGATGATAAAAAATATGAATTTGCTAAGAATTTACCATATGGGGCACAGCGCCGTCTTGAAATTGCTCGTGCCCTTGCCGCAAAGCCAAAACTTTTGCTGCTTGATGAACCAGCGGCGGGCATGAATCCACAGGAAACCCAGGAGCTTATGGAAATGATTACCTGGATTCGTAAGGAATTCGGTTTGACAATACTGCTTATTGAACATGATATGAGTCTTGTTATGGGGATTTGTGAACGCATCTATGTTCTTGAATATGGTTCGATTATTGCAAAGGGAAAACCGGCAGAAATTAAGAATGATCCTGAAGTTATCCGGGCATATCTCGGCATGGAGGTAGAATGATGGGGACGATGCTGAAAATAGAGGATATTAATGTATATTATGGTGCAATCCATGCCATTAAGGGTGTTAGTCTCGAAGTAAATGAAGGAGAAATCGTAACGCTTATCGGAGCTAATGGGGCTGGTAAGTCGACAACGCTGCGAACGATCTCCGGACTTCTTAAGCCAAAGACTGGTACGATTAGTTTTGCTGGAAAGAAGATCGGTGGCATGGCTGCTCAAAATATTGTGAAGGCTGGTATTTCGCAGGTTCCGGAAGGCCGTCGTATTTTTGCGAATATGACAGTTTTGGAAAATCTTGATCTGGGAGCTTTTATCCGTAAGGACAAGGCAGGTATTCAGGAAGATCTCGGGCAGGTGTTTGAGCGTTTCCCACGTCTTGAAGAACGGAAGAGTCAGGAAGCAGGAACTCTATCTGGTGGTGAGCAGCAAATGCTAGCGATGGGGCGCGCTCTCATGAGTCGTCCGCGTCTTTTACTTCTTGATGAGCCATCAATGGGTCTGGCACCACTTCTTATTAAGGAGATTTTCTCGATAATTAAAGATATTAACAAAACGGGAACAACGGTGCTGCTCGTTGAACAGAATGCTAATATGGCACTCTCAATTGCGAATCGTGCCTATGTACTTGAAACCGGCCGCATTACACTTTCTGGTGAGGCCAAAGAACTTGCCGCTAGTGCAGATGTACGCAAAGCTTATCTCGGCGGATGATAAAAAAACAGTAAGGAAAAAAGGCAGTGCCAAAAAAATGGTGCTGCTTTTTTGTGTTTTACATGATATTCAGCAAAAACGTCAGTGCTTCCAGATAACTGAAGTTCTTGAATTTTTTGCAGTTAATGTGTAAACTATGTCTGATAAAGCTGGATTTTGTTTAGGTACAAAATTGAATGATGTCATTTGTTTAACAGTATGAATATGATATGATATAATGAAAACCATGTAATGGTTTGTATGGGTATTTTGTATTATTTGGAGGTATAAATTTGCTTTGTTCTAAAGAATATGAGGATTTAGAAAAAAAAATACTGAGGGGAGAGCGGCTTACGCGTGACGATGGGCTGCGGCTTTTTACATGTCCGGATATTGCCTGGCTTGGTGCAATGGCGGATAAGGTGCGGCGGGAAAAATGCGGTGATATTGTTTATTATAATGTGAACTGTCATGTGAATCTGACGAATATCTGTCAGTCACGCTGTAAGTTTTGTGCATTTGGTCGTGATGCGGATCAGCCGGGGGCCTATGCGATGACAAAAGACCAGGCGCTGGATCTTGTGCGGGAGGCTTCGCGTGACCCGAATCTTGCGGGGCTGCATGTAGTGAGTGGTCTGCATCCGGATTGGTCATTTGAGAATTATCTGGAGATTTTGCGTGCACTGCATGAAGCGTTTCCCAAACTTTATATCAAGGGGTTTACAGGTGTGGAAATCACACATTTTGCTAAGATTTCAGGACTGTCCGTTCGTGATGTTCTGGTGAAGCTTAAGGTGGCTGGTCTTGAAGCGATTGCAGGCGGCGGCGCTGAGATTTTATCAGATCGTGTTCGTTCGCTGCTTTGTCCGAAGAAGGCTACAGCAGCCGAATGGCTGGATGTAGCACGCACGGCACATTGTTTGGGCATTAAATCGAATGCGAGTATGTTGTATGGGCACATTGAGACGATGGAGGAACGAGTGGATCATCTGCTAAAGCTTCGGACGCTGCAAGATGAGACGCATGGCTTTCAGACTTTTATCTGTTTTCCGTTCCTGCCTAAAAACACGGAACTGGAAGATGAAATTGAGCAGACCTCACTGTGGGATGATCTTAGGACAATGGCAATCTCACGGATTATGCTTGATAACTTTGACAATATTAAGGCATACTGGGTTATGCTTACATTGCCGGTGGCACAGCTGGCGCTGGGGTTTGGCGCAAACGATATCGATGGTACGGTACATAAGGAAACCATCATTCATGCAGCTGGGGCGAAGAGTCCATCAATGCTTACAGAAGAGCGTATTATAAAAACGATCCGCGAAGCAGGACGTATCCCGGCAGCCTGTGACTGCAATTTTAATATTTTACGTATTTTGAAATAAATGGAGGCTTGTTCATGACAGAAATCGAAACGGCGCGCCACAAGGCCGAAACGGGTGAACGACTTACCTTGCAGGATGCTTTGGCGCTTTATGAGGACAATGATCTTTTGTCGCTGGCAGCCTGGGCTCGCGTGGCTAAAGAACGGAAAAGCGGAAAACGTGTTTTTTATAATGTAAATCGTCATATTAATCTTACAAATATCTGTATATCAGGCTGCCCGCTCTGTGCATTTCAATGCGAAGAGAATAGTCCACGTGGGTATGTATTGGAGACAGAGGATATTGCACGTATTTTGGACGAGGCGAAGGCGGTAAAGAATTTGGGTGAGATTCATATTGTGAGCGCGCTTCACCCGACAAAACCTTTTACGTATTACCTGAATATCGTAAAACAAGTTAAAGCGGCACTGCCCAAAATAGATATTAAGGCATTTACGCCTGTGGAGATTGTCCATTTTTCGCAGATAACAGGCAAATCGATCCGGGAAGTACTTACTATTCTGAAGAATGCAGGTCTTAGCTCACTGCCGGGTGGTGGTGCTGAGATTTTATCGGAACGCGTACGTGGGATCATCTGTCCGAAAAAAGCCACAGCAGCACAATGGATTGAGACGATGAAGACAGCACATACGCTTGGTATTCGTACAAATGCGACAATGATGTACGGACATATTGAGACAATTGAGGAGCGATTGCAGCATCTTATTACGCTTCGGGATCTACAGGATGAAACGGGCGGTTTCCAGGCCTTTGTATCATTTCCGTTTCATCCGGCGCATACGGGATTTTCGGAGCTCAGGCGAGCAGGCGCCTGGGAAGATATGAAGATGATGGCGCTGTCGCGGCTCATTCTTGATAATATTGATCATATCAAGGCATTCTGGATCATGCTTACGATGCCGATTGCACAGCTTGCACTTGGTTTTGGGGCAGATGATCTTGATGGCACAATCGGCGAAGAGAAAATCATTCATGCTGCCGGAGCAGAAACCAATACCGGCATTACAAGGGGGCAGCTCAGAAAGCTTATCGCTGAGACCGGGTATGAACCAATCGAGCGCGATACGTTTTATAAGGCGAAATGCGCCGTCGATGGCAGCGCAAAAGAAGCTGGCTCGGGCCGGCGGCGTGCGTTGAAGGAGATGGAGTAAATGCGAATGACGGAAAAAGAAGCCATAGAACTTCTGGAACATAGTGATCCGGTAACACTTGGGCGCCTTGCCGATGCAGAGCGTCAAAAGCGTTATGGCAATACGACAACGTTCATTGTGGACCGAAATATCAATTATACAAATATCTGTGTGAATGAATGCCGCTTTTGCGCGTTTTTTCGCCGCAAGGAGCATAAAGATGCTTATTTGTTGACGTATGAGGATATTATGGAAAAGGTGCAGGAAACTGTCAAGGCTGGCGGTACACAGGTAATGATTCAGGGCGGTCTGCATCCGGATCTTGGACTTGAATATTACGAGAAGATGCTAAAGCTCATTAAAAGCAAATATAAAATCACCATCCATTCGTTTACAGCAACGGAAGTTTTGTATTTTGCCCGTCAGGAAGGAATCTCTGTGCTTGATACGTTGAAACGTCTGCAGGCAGCCGGATTGGATTCTCTGCCAGGCGGTGGTGCGGAAATTCTCGTAGACAGGGTACGTAATCGTGTGAGTGCAAGAAAGATTAAGACAGACGAATGGCTGCAGGTCATGAAATGTGCACACAGCATTGGCATGGAAAGTACAGCAACAATGGTTATCGGTCTTGGCGAAACGATGGCAGAGCGTATTGAACATATGGAAAAGGTACGCCGCCTGCAGGATGAGACAGGCGGTTTCCGTGCTTTTATTACCTGGACGTTTCAGCCGGGTAATACGCAGCTGGGCGGTGAGAAGACCTCATCGTGGGACTACTTGAAAACACTTTCAATGACACGGCTTTATTTGGACAATATTCATCATATTCAGGGTTCCTGGGTCACGCAGGGCGAGCGCATCGGTCAGCTTACGCAGGGCTTTGGCGCGGATGATCTCGGCAGCATTATGCTCGAGGAAAATGTAGTGCGTGCAGCAGGAACTGCCTATGAAATGTCAATCCAAAAGATGGTAGAGCTTATTCAGGGAACTGGCCGTAAGGCAGCACAGCGCGATACGGAGTATAATATCATTGGACGATTTGATGAGAAGAGGGACTGAACTATGGAAAATATAGTGAAAAATATACCAAAAGCAGATTTTGCTGTTGTAGGTGGTTCGGGAACGCTGTCCAGTAATTTCCCGGCAAATACGACGAGTAAAGATGTTACGATTCTTGCAGATAATCTTTATTTTAATACGCCATATGGCAAGAGTCCGGTATTCCGGCTTTTTGCCGTGGGAGAAAAGCAGGTGCTGACCTGCCGCATGCATGGCTGGCGCAGTGGTGTTACACGGGCCGATGCTTCGCGGCAGGTATTCTGGACTTTTCGTGAAGCCGGTGTAAAGCGTATTATTTCAGAAGGCGGCGTTGGTACAGTGAATCCTTTGCTGGACCCGCGCGATTTCATAATTCCGGATGACTATCTGGATCTGACGGTGCGGAAAGATGTCATGCTGGATGGAAGGTATCTGTTAATTATGCGTGAGGCACTTTGCCCGGAAATGCGGTCAGAGCTTATACGGGCAACGAAAAAACGTTTTGATGGTCGTATTTTTACACGCGGGATTTATGCTGTTACCGATGGACGTCACTTTGAGAGTCCGGCAGAAATCGCTATGATGAAGGGGCAGGCAGATATCGTAGGTCAGAGCATCGCGCCTGAGGTTTATCTGGCACGCGAGATTGGTGCCTGTTATGCCGGACTTTATTTTGTGGTGAATTATGGTGAGGGACTGCAAAAAGAATGGTCACATGATACGATGAAGGATATTTTTTACAATGATGCACCAATGATTGGCGAAATTGTTCTCGAAACAATTCGCAGTATTGATGCACAGAATCGTGCCTGCGAATGCCTGAATCTGCGTAAGGAAACACTTTTGAAGGATGTGTACGACAGCAGTTCAGCTAAAGGGTAGTTTTTTGCCGATTTACAATAAATATAGTACAAAATAAAATAAAGAGAAAGCTTCCTTTTTGTGTTTTTTGTTATGCACGCTTACTACAAAAAACAGTATGGAAAGGAAGCTTTTTTATGTGAGGGATTACAACAAAAGACGTACTAAAGTACAAAGTTCATACTGAATTTATTGAAATTTTTACAGCTGCAAGGGAACCTGTATGTAATAAATCTATGTATTTGGTTAACGCTAATAAATAATATGGTTGACAATAGAGCAATATAGGATTATTCTAGAAAATAGTTCGTAGAAGTTGGCGGATATCTGCTTACAAAACTTATTATACGAGGAGAGGATGATATGAAGGGATTGCGGCTCAGGGAGATGATTCTTTGTGCTTTATTCGTGGCGCTTATTGCGGTGGGAGCTTTTATCAGAATTCCTGTTCCGGTGGTGCCATTTACGCTGCAGTTTTTGTTTACGATGCTGGCAGGCAGTATGCTTGGAGGACGGCTGGGCGCACTAAGTGTCAGCGTCTATGTGCTGCTGGGGCTTATTGGTTTGCCAATTTTTGCTGAGGGTGGCGGACTTTGGTATGTCTTAAAGCCAAGCTTTGGTTACCTGGTCGGTTTTATTGTGGGTACCTATGTGACGGGAACACTTGTCCATCAGGCAAAAAAGCAGACATTAAAAAAAATCTTAGCGGCAAATTTCATTGGACTTTTTATTGTGTACAGTTTTGGCATGATTTATTATTATGTGATTTGCAACTATGTTATCAATACACCGATTGCGCTTTGGCCACTAGTGCTTTATTGTTTTTTGCTGGCGGTACCGGGTGATGTTTTTCTCTGTATTTTGGCCGCTCTTGTTGCAAAGCGATGCTTGTGGCTGGAAATAAAAAAATGAAGACATTTTATATTTGAAAACGAAAAGGAAGCGCTGTTATGGGAAAATGTATTTTTGTTACGGGGACAGGAACGGATATTGGCAAGACCTATGTTACGGGGCTTATTGTTAAAAAACTGCATGATGACGGCCGTAAGGCAGGATATTATAAGGCAGCAGTGAGCGGAGCAGATATTGCGGCAGATGGAAGTCTTGTGCCGGGTGATGCTGCCTACGTAAATACGCTTGCTGAAATCGGTGAGACACAGGAAAATCTGGTATCCTACGTCTATAAAGAAGCCGTGTCGCCACATCTGGCGGCGCAGATTAATCATAAACCGATTGAGTTGGCAAAGATTCAACAGGATTTTAGCCGGGCAAAAGAAAAATATGAATATCTTACAATGGAAGGCAGCGGTGGTATTATTTGTCCGCTTCGCTATGATGATACGTGCCATTTGATTCTTGATGATATGATCAAAGCACTTGATCTTGGCGTGCTTGTTATAGCTGAGGCGGGGCTTGGGACGATCAACTCAGCGGTGCTTACGATCGAGCATCTGCAGCATTGTCAAATTCCGGTTAAAGGTATTATTTTTAATCATTTCCATCCGGGCGATATCATGGAAGAAGATAATCGCCGTATGGTTGAGGCACTCACAGGGGTGAAGGTTATTGCTGTTGTCGGCAAAGGTGATACAGAACTTGCGATGGATGTTAAAACGCTGCAGTCACTTTACGCGTAAAGGAGAAAGAAAATGAATAAAGAAGATTTAGTTGAAAAAGACTTAAAATACATATGGCATCCGTGCTCACAGATGAAGGACTATGAAGAGCTAAAGCCCATGGTCATTGATCATGGTAAGGGCGTCTATCTCTATGATATCAAGGGAAAAAAATATTTAGATATCGTAAGTTCATGGTGGTGCAATCTGTTGGGTCATTGCAATGAGGAAATTAATGCATCCATCAAGGCGCAGCTTGATAAGCTTGAACATGTCATCTTTGCAAATTTTTCTCATGAACCGGCAATTACGCTGGCCGAACAGCTTATGAAAATCGTGCCAAAGGGACTTGGCAAGTTCAACTTTTCAGATAATGGATCGGCATCGGTTGAATGTGCACTGAAAATGTGCTTTCAGTATCAGCTGCAGATGGGGAAGTCGGAAAAGAAACGGTTTATGTGTCTTACGGAAGGGTATCATGGTGAAACGATCGGGGCGTTGTCCGTCGGCAGTATGGATCTTTATGCAAAGATGTATAAGCCGATGATGATGGATAATATTCATATTGAGGCACCGGACTGCTATCGTTGTCCCTATGGTGAATGCCGTGATACATGTAAAGCTCCTTGCTTTGAGCATGCAGAGAAAGCTTTTAGCCGCTATGCTGATGAAACGTGTGCAATCATCGTTGAACCGTTACTGCAGGGCAGTGCTGGTATGCGGATTTATCCGCCAATTTATTTAAAGAAGCTGAGGGAACTCTGTGACAAGTCAGATGTATTGCTTATTGTCGATGAAATCGCGACGGGCTTTGGCCGTACAGGCAAAATGTTCGCTGTTGACTACGCTGATATTTGTCCGGATATCATGTGTATATCAAAAGGGCTTACAGGAGGCTATCTGCCAATGGCAATCACTGTGACAACAGATCGTATGTATGATGCTTTCTATGCAGATTACAGTGAAGGAAAGGCGTTTTTGCACAGTCATACCTATAGTGGCAATCCGATTGGCTGTGCTGCAGCGCTTGCTGTACAGAAAATATTCCGTGAACAGCCGATTCTGGAAAATGCGGCAAAGCACGCGAAGTATTTGACAAACCGATTGCAGAATGAATTTGGCGAACATCCAAACGTTGGTGAAATTCGCCACATTGGTCTTATTCATGCGATAGAACTTGTTGCGGATAAAGAAAAGAAAACCGGATTTGATCCGGCAAAGCGCATTGGTTATGAGATTTACAAAAAAGCCTTGCAGCGAGGCCTTGTATTGCGTCCGCTTGATAATGTACTTTATTTTAATCCGGCACTCAATATTACAGAAGCAGAGCTTGATGAAGCAATTATAAAGACAAAGGCTTCGATTGCAGATGTTTTATAAGACGGATTCGTTTTTTGTTTTTTTATTGCAATATGATTTTACATAGAGGAATTTTATGGGTGCCCGCGAATTCTATTTAGTAGAAACATATTGTGAGAGGGGAAATTTACATGTTTGTAGCCAACAGAATGACAAAGAATCCGATTACGGTTGAACCGGATACAAAGGTAGATGAAGCAGCGGCACTTATGAAGAAAAACAATTTTCATCGGCTGCCTGTAGTAGAGTCTGGCCGGCTTGTCGGGTTTTTCAGTGATAAGGAAATTATGAAGGTTGCACCATCACCGGCGACAACGCTTGCGAAATATGAGATTACCTCACTTTTGGCAAAGATGTGTGTTAGGGATATTATGCTGACAAAGATCATTTCTGTCAAAGAAGATGCAACAATTGAAGAAGCAGCACTTCTCATGAGCACACACAAAATTGGCGGTATGCCAGTTATCAGCAGTGTCGGTGCTGTTGTCGGTGTGATTACGGAAACCGATATTTTTAAGACGTTTGTTGATGTTATGGGCCTTGCTGATGGTAAGACACGTTTGACACTTGAGGTGCAGGATAAGGTCGGTACAGTCATGGCGATTGCAGAAGTATTCACCGGACTTGGACTCAATATTGATAGTCTTATTACCTGTAAGAAACCGGATGGTACGTATGAAATCGTTGTTCGCGGCGACTTTCAGAATGTGCCGGAAGTTACAGCCCGGCTTGCTGAAAAAGGCTATAAAGTTGTACATTCTGTACGAATTGGTTAAAAAAGAGCAGAACTTCAAATTTGAAGTTCTGCTCTTTTTTAACCTAAAATATTTTTGCGTTTTCACGGTTTTTATAGCAAAATAAAGGTAAACATGGTTTTGAATAAAAAAATACCAGACGAAAACGTCTGGCGAAAGTAAAACAAAATATAAAATAAGTGCTTTTGGGTTGGCTGCTATTGCAACCGATTTTCATTATATAGCTAAACAATAAAATAGTCTATACTTTAATCAAATTTTTATTAGGTGGAAGGAATTTTATTTGTTGCAAAGAATTAATGAAGATAGATATGTTTTATTTGCAGCAGTACAGCAGCTGCAAATACATGTCTGTTTGACCAATGAATTATTTATGGAGGAGCGTCTTTATGCAATGGTGTAAATATGAGAAAAGAATAGGGACATTTTTCCTTATAGTGTTTACGGCAGTGCTTTTTACACAGTCTTTTTTCTCTGCAGCACAGGCAGCACCACGTACTGTACGTGTTGGGTATCCGGACACTCCTCTTTATATGGGAACGGCACCAAGACTTCGCAGTGGCTATATGTATGACTATTTGCAGGAACTGGCGGATTATGCAGACTAGAAGATTACATATGTAGGGGGAACGTGGCCGGAACTTACAGAAAAGCTGCAGCAGGGAGAAATTGATGTACTGGCTGGAGTGCCTAAACTTCCGGATTATAAGGATACGTTTGCTTTTGCTGATTGGTCAATGGGTGTTGTAGAGATGGCAGTGGTCGTGCCGGCAAACGGAAACAATTATGTGCTGGCTGAAAATGGAGTTAATGGTCTGAACATTGGTTTTATTGAGACAAATCCATATGCACACGTTGTTTTAAATGATTTTGCGCAGAAAGGCTTCATGTACAAAGCAGTTCCATTTGATAGCAGAGAGCGTTTAAACAGAGCGATGGAACGGGGAGAAGTCGACGCAATTCTATCGATGAAGAACCGCTATAATAGCAGCCTTGGGATTGCGGCAATGATGCTCGATCCGCAGCCGATTTTTCTTGTGACAAATAATGGCCGGCCGGATCTTATGAATGCAATCAACTATGCGGCCGGTATGATGCAGGTAACCGATCCACAGATGCAGACACGTCTGTACAGAAAATATTTAATGGATAATGCAGCCCAGCCACTTTTTTTTACAGATGAGGAGAAAAACTATTTAAAAGAAAAAGGAGAGCTTGTCATAGTAGCGGCGGGTGATCAACGTCCATATTGCTACTTTGAGGATGGTGAACTAAAGGGAATTCTTGGTGATGTGATTAGCAGGATCAAATCAGATCTTGGAATACGAGTTCGTACGATTGAGGCAGTTGATTATGTCGGGGCTTTGAAACTTCTGCATGAAGGCAAGGCAGATGTTCTGGCAAATTTTTTTGGTGACTATGGCTGGGCCGATAAAAATAATGTGCGTATTACGCAATCGTTTATTTTTTCCCGTTATGCGACAGTTGTTCGCAAAAATGAGAAGGTGGAAGAACCACGTGCAGCATGTGTTAAAAATTATTTTTATGCAAACGGATATGTAGAAAAATTTTATCCGCGAAAACAAATCTTGTACTATGATACGGTAGGGGAGTGTCTGGATGCTGTGGCAGACGGACGCGCAGATGTCACGTTCATCAATACGTTTTTATCACAAACGATACTGCAGCAGGGACATTATCATAATTTACAGGCGAGCTATACGCAGAACTTTCCCTATCAGGGCAGTATGGCAGTAAACGGTGAAGCAGATCCGTTGCTTTTACGTATATTAAATAAAGAAATCAATCATATAAGTGATGAGGAAATCCTGCGTATTGTCAATAAGAACACGTTGTTCACAACAGCAGATATGGGGTTAACGGATATTATCTATCGCTATCCAATCGTTGTTCTGGCTATGGTAAGCATTGTAGGAGCTACTATTATTATATTTATGGGAAGTCTGCTGGCAGAGCGCAAGAAGCACCTTCGTCATATCAATGAAATTGCCTATGTTGATAAAAATACAGGCTGTCCGAATCAGCGCTGGCTGGAAGAATGTCTGCCTGAAAATTTCTTTGTACCGGATAAGCAGTATGCAGTATTTGTAGTATCAATTAAACATATGGATCTAATTATCGAACGGTATGGTTTTCGTTTTGGCAATAAAATTATGCAGCATATGGCAGATTTATTCAGAAACTGCGCATTTGTTAAAGAACTTGGTGTACAGACCGGCGAAGGCCGCTGTATCGCTATTGGCAGCTATAAAAAAAAGCGGGATTTTAAAGTGATGCTGGAACAACTGGCTTCCAGAAATGATACGATTTTAAATTTTGGCATAAACATGGATACGCTGCTCAAAATTGGTGTTTATTTTATGGGAAACCGTCCAATTGTGATGAATAAAGCCATTGGTTTTGCTCGCCAGGCAAGTTTTATCGCAATGAAGCGGCAGGAAAACGTTGTAGTGTTTGATGAGATTATGGAAAAGAAGCAGCAGCTGGAACAGAATATTGAGTCGCGCATGCATAACGCGCTGGCAGCTGGTGAGTTTAAGGCGTACTATCAACCGCAATACGATATGCAGACAAATCGTATTTTTGGAGCAGAGGCACTTGTCCGTTGGGAAATATCCGGTAATCCGGTAATGATGCCAGATGAATTCATTGATATTTTTGAGCAGAATGGATTTATTATCTATCTT
>JBAYAD010000015.1:0-21481 GCA_041669965.1 Selenomonadaceae bacterium | reverse complement strand
TATATAAAGCTGCGGGAGTTTCTTATACAGGAATATCGCACAAAACGTATCTATCCGAGCATGTATGATATTTTTAATGCATTACACTATACAAGCTATCATGAGGCAAAGGTTGTCATCCTTGGGCAGGACCCGTATCATAATCAGGGACAGGCACATGGGCTGAGCTTTTCTGTTCAGCCGGGGATCGAGCCACCGCCATCTCTTATTAATATCTTTAAGGAGCTGGAGACAGATCTTGGCTGTACAATACCGAACAACGGCTGTCTGAAACCATGGGCAGAGCAAGGAGTACTGCTGTTGAATACGGTCCTTACTGTGCGGGAACATGCGGCGAATTCACATCAGGGACTTGGCTGGGAGACTTTTACGGATAAAGTTATATCACTTTTAAACGAGCGGGAAAAACCATTGGCATTCATTCTCTGGGGCAGTCCGGCACGCCGCAAGAAGGGGATGATTACAAATCCGCATCATTTTATCGTTGAGTCGCCGCATCCAAGCCCATTGTCAGCATACCGCGGATTTTTTGGCAGTCAGCCATTTTCACGAGTCAATGCATTCCTGGAAAAAACAGGACAAGTGCCAATTGATTGGCAGTTACCGAATATATGAGAGAAAAAAGCACTGCGTTATACACAAAAAAAGGGTTGCGCAGAATCATTTTTGATTTTGCACAGCCCTTTTCCTGGTTTTTATTTAAATTTAAGTTTGTCACCAATGGAAAGACGTGGCAACACGTCACCTTTGACAATGATTTGTCCAGGCATTGTACCTTCGGCATTAAAAACAAGGGTGCAATGACCTTCGTCGCGAAGATTCTGGTTTGCCTTACTTCCTACGGCAATGACCTTAAAGGAAGCGGGTCCCCAGGTAAAAGTATCACCTACGGCAATATCTTTTTTTAAGGAAGCCTCTGTATGTGCAACAACCATATCAGCGAGATTTGGCCGCAGACCTTCGTTGAGAAGGATTACGCTGCTGTTGTTTTCGAGAAAGGTTCGAGCAAGATTCCCTATGGCAGTAATACTTATTTCATATTTCATGCGTGTCAATCTCCTTAATAATAATCTGTATCAATACTATTATAACAGAAATCAAACAGATTAATATATGTTTTTGTTAAATTTTTGTAAAATGAAGAAAATTGTTACATCAAATCTGTGACTTGTTTTAAAGTATACCAGCAAGTTTGAGCAAATACTTGGCATTTGTTGTCTGACAGCGGCCTGCTTTGATTGTATAGTCAAAGTTGATCTTGTCGTTTGTATAATATTCTTCGAAATGATAGTTCTTCACGGGTATACCTTTAATTGCTGGAGCAAGTTCACAAAGTTCAAAGTCATGAGTAGATACGATTGTGATACTCCATGGATTTGCAAGCTTTTTAATAGCCTCACGTGCTCCGATAATACGATCTGCAGAGTTCGTTCCTTTAAAGATTTCATCGATACAGATAAGCATGGGCTCTTTTTTTCGACTGAATTCGACCATGCTTTTGATGCGAAGCAATTCAGCGTAGAAAGTCGAAAGGCCTTTAGTGATATCGTCATTCACGCGCATCGAGGTAAAAACATGCATTCGTGTAAGTGTGAGAGAGTCCGCACAGACCGGGGCACCAGCATAGGCAAGGATTGCGGCACTAGCAAGTGTACGCAGGAAGGTTGTCTTGCCGGACATATTTGATCCTGTAATAATATGAACTTCACCAAGTGCGCTAAGATTGTTAGCGACAGCGGCGTCTTCGGTAAGCAGAAGGTTTGTGAGGGCTTTTGCTTCAATATGGGGAGACTCGTCTGCAGAAATTATGGGAAATGTGTAAAGCTCACGTGTCTGACCAATTACAGCAAGGCTCAGCAGCATTTCGATTTCAGAGAAAGTATCAAACCAGAGACGAAGTTGTTTGCCGACACTGGTTCGCCATCTGAAAAAATAAAGCACGCAATGGAAATCCCAGAGTAAAATCGTATTGGCAAAGAAAAAGAAAAAAAGATTATAACGCATATTGGCGCATTCGCTCAAATGATAAAGTTTGCGTAGAAAATGCGAAGCTTGCGTGTCCTGCAGCTGTTTCTGCAGCTTATTGAGGTACGATGACTGGAATGTAATGTTCTCAAGCCGCTCAAAAAGTTCACGATAAAGTTTCAGTTCACGATAAATGTTAAAAAGTGGAGCGAGACAGGCAGAGTTGCGTCCAAAACAAAGACTGGCGATAAAAAATTGCAAAAACAACAGGATACTGCTGCTGAGCCAGGAAATCATATTGGCAGCGGCGAGAGTAAAACTTAGAAGTGTGATTACTGGCAGTATCCAGATCGTAAAATAAAGAAAGCGGTTTGCATGTTCTTCCGTATTTTCACAAGATGCAATCATGGGGCGCGTATCGTGGCGGGCCGGCAGCAACTGAAGCATCGCTTGCAGTTCGATGGCAAGCGTTGGCCGATTGATAAATTCCTGTACAGCCTGTTGACGACAAACTATATCACTGTATGCGGCAGGTTCTGGCGACATAACGGCAGCAAGGCGATTGCGGCCGCTTTTAGTTTGTGCAATGCAAATATACTGGTAAATAGAGTTTTTACCAAAGATATCAAGATCAGCATACTGCGGCTGTTCTTCAGAAAGATACTCCGCACCTGTTTCCGAAAATTCGTGCCAACTGCCGCTAAAACGGTCCATATAGTGCTGAAGCACATCGGTGTGTTTGGTAAGAAGGAGGATTGTGGCTCGCAGGGCTTCATGGGCATGCACAAGACGAAAAAAAGCTGCGGCAAGTACAGCGGAAAAAGCATAAAGCGCAGGCTGGTTAAAGTCATATCCTGCGGCTGCTATGGCAATGATAAAAAGAAAGAGAAAGAAGCGCAGAAAAGAAAAAAGATTGCTGCGCTTCGTTAAACGCGCTTGGGCAGAACGGTCTGTATGCAGTCCGGATTTGAATAAATCAATTTTCATGAAGGCCCCTTCTTTTTGCATAGTTTTGTCTTGTGTTTACATTATAACATAATAACATATTTGTTTTCCGGATTTACTGATGAAACGGAAAATATAGAGTGAATGTGTTGTCTGCGAATAAAAAAACAGATGAAACGGTGAAACTTGTTTAATAATAAAACAGCACGGATGATGTACAAGAAAAATGCTGTACGTCATTCGTGCTGTTTTTATCTGGCGGGTGTATTTTTTTGATAGATAAGCTTAATGATTTCAAGTACCATTTGACAGGAGCTTTGAAAAGAATCCAGTGGCAGAAACTCGTTGCTTGAGTGAAAATTGTGAGCACCAGTAAAAAAATTTGGCGTTGGTATGCCTTTTGTTGAAATAAAAGACCCATCTGTCCCGCCGCGCATAGCTATGGTTTTTGGTGTGATATTGAGATTTTTCATGGCGGCATAGATATAGTCAATACATTGACGATTGTCTGGCGTAAGCGCATCGGCAATGTTGCCATATGTATCAGAAATGGTGCAGTCAATTGTGGCTCGCGGATAGCGTTGGCGAATAAAGGCTGCAGCCTCGTCAATATATTTTTTACGAGCTTCGTAACGAGACTTGTCATGGTCACGAATGTTAAGTGTTACGGTTGCGGTGCGCTGATTTGAAGTTATGCTTTTCACCCAAATATAGCCATCGGTTCCATCGGTATTTTCTGGTGTTTGTAAACGATCAAAAAGGTTGATAAAGTCCACAGCAATAAGAGTTGGATTAACAAGCACGTTTTTGGCTGACATCGGATGTGCACTTACACCAGTGATGCTGATTGCAGCATTGCCGGCATTGAATGTTTCATATACGACTTCACCCAATTCACAACAATCAAGTGTATAGGCAAAATTTACAGGAAATTTTGTAAAGTCCAGAGTTTTTGCTCCACGCAAACCGATTTCCTCATCTGGAACAAAGGCAAAGTAGAGATCGCCATGGTAGAGTGTCTTATTATCATGCAGTGTTTTTAATGCTGTGAGCAGACTGGCAATCGCAGCTTTGTTGTCAGCACCAAGGACACTGGTACCATTACTAAATAAAATATCCTGACCAATATATTTTTTAAGTTCAGGATGCTCGCTGACTTTCATGAAAAGGGTTTTTTCTTTGTTGAGACAAATGTCCTTGCCATTGTATTTTTCAATAACTTGGGGATGGATATACGGGGCTCAGGCCGATATCCACAGTATCAAGATGTGCGATAAAGCCCACTTTGGGAAGGGGAGAATGAAAGCCTTGCGGCAGATTGGCGGGCAGAAAGCCGGTGAGGACAGAAGTAGGACTAATTGAGAGGTCGATAAGCCCTATTTCTGCCAGATCGTTTTTTAAGACGTTTGCCAGTTGATTCTGACCTGCAGAAGAAGGGACCGTAGAAATGGCAGCATTGCTCTGGCTGCTGATTGCGGTATAGCGAAAAAAATATGTAAGAAGGTGTTCTTTCATAATAAAAACTTCTTTCATAGAATAAATTTAAGTTTATAAAAAAATGACGTATCAAAAAAGGATGAGAGATCAATTTTTATACTTTGGCGCAGGAAAAATGTATTTCTAATACAGAGTATACTAGTATGTTTATGGTTGTCAATAGAGAAAGAAGCAGGGGCTTTGCATGTAGATAAAGGCCTGAACAGAAGAGTTGTAAACACATTTTTGATAATGAGGATTTTTAATGTAATATTGTAAATATAATTGACACAAAACCAGTATTGATGCTACAATGTACAAGGGAAATAAGGGATATTTGAATTGACTCCAAACTCAAAATGAGGCATAGCTATGCCAATTTGAGTCCTTTTGTTGTTTTATCGCATTCACACGACAGATACGTGTCGGTGATATATAAGGAGGAAAATTATTTATGATCGAACGTTATACCAATCCTGAAATGGGTCGTATTTGGACTCTTCAGCATGAATTCGAAGTAATGCTTGAGGTTGAAGTTGCTGCTTGTGAAGCTATGGCTGAGCTTGGACAGATTCCAAAGGAAGCAGCAGTGAATATTAAAGAAAAAGCCCAGTTCAATTTGGATCGTGTAAAAGAAATTGAAAAAGTAACGAATCATGATATTATCGCATTTTTGACGAATGTCGCTGAATATGTGGGTGAAGACTCCAAATATATACATAAAGGTCTGACTTCAAGCGATGTAAAGGATACAGCTCTTGGTGTTATGATGAAAAAGTCCGCAGATCTTATTCTTGATGATCTGAAAAAATTCCGTGAAGTATTGAAGCGTCGTGCGGCAGAGCACAAGCATACCGTTTGCATTGGCAGAACGCATGGCATTCATGCAGAACCAATGACACTTGGTCTCAAGTTCGCCTTGTGGATGGCAGAAGTCGACCGTGATATCGAACGTGTCGAACATGCCAGAAAGATCGTTGCTGTCGGCAAGCTTTCCGGTGCCGTTGGAACATACTCAAATATTGATCCGAGAATTGAAGAAATTGTCTGCAAAAAAATGGGTATTGCACCCGTTCCTTTGGCTACACAGGTTATTCAGCGTGACCGTCATGCAGAATATATGACAACACTTGCAATTGTAGCAAGTTCATTTGAAAAATTTGCAACAGAAATCCGAAATCTTCAGCGTACAGATATTCGTGAAGCTGAAGAATATTTTAGCCCGGGGCAGAAGGGCTCATCAGCAATGCCGCATAAGCGCAATCCGATTACGTGTGAACGTATCGCGGGTATGTCGCGTCTTGTTCGCGGCAATGCCGTTGCAGCTATGGAAGACATTACGCTTTGGCATGAACGTGACATATCTCATTCTTCGGTCGAACGTGTTATTTTGCCGGACAGCACAATTAATGTAGATTATTGTGTACGTAAGTTTACGAATGTCATTGACAAGCTTCTTGTTTATCCGGAGGCTATGATGGAAAATATGAACAAAACAGGCGGACTCATCTACAGCCAGCGTCTCATGCTTGCTGTTGTCAGCAAAGGTGTGCTTCGTGAAGATGCCTATAAATGGGTACAGCGCAATGCGATGAAGAGATGGATGAATGGCGAAGATTTTCGGACAAATATTGAAAACGATCCGGATATCATGAAATATCTTTCGAAGGCTGAAGTCGACGAATGCTTTGATTATAAGTATTTCCTGCGTCATGTTGATATGATCATGGCTCGCTTCGGGCTATAATAACCTGGAATTCTATCGGCAGCGGCTTTAGCTTGCTGCCTTAGATATGTAAAAAAGAAATAGATTTTGAGAGGGGTTGTCTCTTATGTCAGCAGTTGTAGTAATGGGAACACAGTGGGGCGATGAAGGCAAAGGTAAAATCGTCGATTATTTAGCAGAAAAGGCAGATACAGTCGTCCGCTATCAGGGGGGCAGTAATGCCGGTCATACAGTCGTTGTTGAAAATGAAGAATTCAAGCTTCGTCTTCTTCCGTCAGGTATTTTATATAAAGGCACGCATTGCGTTATCGGTAATGGTGTCGTTGTCGATCCCGAAGTTATGCTTCAGGAAATGGATGCAATGGAAGTCAGAGGAATCGACGTAAGTGGTATACGTTTGTCAAACCGCGCACATGTCATTCTGCCATATCATTGTATTATGGATGGTCTCGGTGAAGATGCCCGTGGTGATGGTAAAATCGGTACAACAAAGCGTGGTATTGGTCCTTGCTATATGGATAAGGATAATCGTATTGGTATTCGTGTCTGCGATCTCATGGATAAAGATGAATTCGCCAAGCGTCTCAAGGAAAATCTTGTAATTAAGAATAAGGAACTAAAGGCCATTTATCATCATGAACCACTTGATTATGATGCAATTCTTAAAGAATATCTTGCTTACGCAGATCGTCTTCGCAAATATGTTGTAGATACGATTGCACTTTTGAACGATGAAATTAAAGCGGGAAAGAAAATCCTCTTTGAAGGGGCACAGGCTACGATGCTTGATATCGACTATGGTACGTATCCGTATGTTACGGCATCTCATCCAATTTCCGGTGGCGTCGGCGTCGGGGCTGGTGTTGCTCCAAACAAGCTTGATAAGGTTGTTGGCGTGGTAAAGGCATACTGTACACGTGTTGGAGAAGGTCCGTTCCCAACGGAACAGCTCAATGAAACTGGTGATATGATTCGTAAGTGCGGCCATGAATTCGGGACAGTCACAGGTCGCCCACGTCGTTGCGGCTGGCTTGATGCCTGTGTCGTCCGCTATGCAGGTTTGCTTAGCGGTATCGATTATATGGCAATTACGCGCCTTGATATTCTTGATACTTTCGATGAGATCAAGATGTGTGTCGGCTATAAATACGAAGGAAAAATCCTGAATGAAATTCCGGCAAGCCTCAAGATTCTTGCAAAGGTTGAACCAGTCTATGAAACATTTAAAGGTTGGAAGCAGGATATTAGCGGCATTCGCAAGTACGAAGATTTACCGGAAAACGCAAAGATTTATCTGAAACGCATGACAGAAGTCACGGAAATTGATCTTGGTATTGTATCCGTCGGCCCAAATCGTAAGCAGACCATTGTGTTGCATGAAATGTTTTGAACTGAATAAAAAATAGCAATGAGGGAGTATCGTTTAACAAAGCGATATTCCCTTGTTTTTTGCTAAAAAAAATAAAAAAATTAATGATCAAAGAAACAGGTTGACAATACTTCAATATATCAGTATAATATTATCTTGTGAGCAACACATCACATATTGCAGTTTATTCGCACGTAGAATCATTGCAGACTCACAATGGTTCACTAGCTCAGTTGGTAGAGCACCTGACTTTTAATCAGGGTGTCCCGGGTTCGAACCCCGGGTGAGCCACCAGTATGGCGCGCTGGTCAAGCGGTTAAGACACTGCCCTTTCACGGCGGTTTCATGGGTTCGAATCCCATGCGCGTCACCATAGTTGATAATCGGAAGGATTTTCCGTTATTATAATAAATCATATGGGCGATTAGCTCAGCTGGGAGAGCGCCTGCCTTACAAGCAGGATGTCGGCGGTTCGATCCCGTCATCGCCCACCATATGGCCCGGTAGTTTAGTTGGTTAGAATGCCGCCCTGTCACGGCGGAGGTCATGGGTTCAACTCCCATTCGGGTCGCCATTTATGCCTTGGTAGCTCAGTCGGTAGAGCAGGGGACTGAAAATCCCCGTGTCAGTGGTTCGATTCCGCTCTAAGGCACCATGTGGGACTTCATAGACTTATGCGTTTGCATAGGTCTTTTTTTATTTTTGTGCGTGTAAAAACACACAAAAATTATCAGAATAATTTAAAATATAAAAAATATCTATAGAAATATTTAGAAAATTTGTGTATACTATATCATATAATATAATTTTATGAACGTTTTTCGAGAGGAGGAAGTCACATGGAAACCTATGAAAACAAGATTAATCATAAAGAAACCTGCTGTAAACTTCTTATGGAACGGTTGCATGCGATAATGTATGAGTATGATGTTGTGAACGATATCATGGTTTTTTCAAGTATGAAAGATGGCGGCAGGGAAAGACGGATTGAGGACTATCGCAGAAAGCTTTCTACAGAAGATCGCGGGGCGGTACATCCTGATTTCTTTGAAAATCTGCTGGCCTTACTCATGGGACAGAATGTTGTTGCACATGAGTTTTTGCTGGATCTGTCAGAGCCGCCACAGGGGCGGTTTTCTTGGTATGAGGTTGTCGGCAAGGCGATCTTTGATCCAGAGGGGCGTGTTACGCAAACCGTTGGTGTGTTTTGGGATATTACAGATCAAAAGAACGAGATAGCGGAGTTTTCACCATTTCGATCCGAACAAGATCCTTTGACAGGTTTGCTTAACTCTGCCGGAGCGAGAAAAGCGATAGAAGACCATATAGCGGGAGAATGGGGAATGCAGTCTAATGCATTGCTTATGCTTGATATTAAAAATGTTATGCAGATGAATAAAGATATGGACGAAAAAGCTATTGATGATTATGTATTGATGCGTATTGGCTGTAAGCTTAAAAAATTTTTCCGAACAACAGATATTCTGGCATATACAGAGAGTGGACGCTTTATTATATTCATGAAGGATATTGCAAATGATACAATTGTTTCGCGTAAAGTGGATATGCTGCAGAAAATATTCAGTGATACGGATTTGGCTTTTTGTGTGCCCCAATTTTCCTGCCGGATCGGAACGGCAATTTATCCTGTCGAGGGGCGTAGTTATGAGGAGCTGATTGGGACAGTGCTAACGAAGCATATGATAAAAAGTGATTGACAGAAAGAAGATTTTTCGATAGAATAAGATTGTATATTTCTGAAGGGGAGTAGCTCTTTTGGGATAAGTCAACATACTGACAGTATGCACTGTCTGGCTTATTCATTTGGTTGAATGATCAAAAGCGAGACCTTTGGTATAGTTTTTTACAGCTATGCCAAAGTCTCGCTTTTTTATTTGAAAAAGCTGCTTGAATTATTTTAAAGGAGATCTTTTAATGACAGCTTTTATTACAGCGTTCACCGTCGTTGTTTTGGCGGAAATGGGCGATAAGACGCAGCTTCTGGCGATGGCTTTTGCAGGAAAATATTCGTGGAAAACCGTAATGGCAGGAGTCTTTGCTGCAACGGTACTCAATCATTTTCTGGCGGTTATTGTTGGAGTTTATCTTGGTACGTCGATTGATGCGCACAGTATTCAAATTGCGGCATCCGTTGCATTTATTCTTTTTGGTCTTTGGACAATACGCGGGGATAAACTAGAAGATGGGACTACATCAGACTCACGTCATGGACCGTTTTGGACGGTCGTTATTACGTTTTTTCTGGCTGAGATGGGAGATAAGACGCAGTTTGCTACGATTACATTAGCAGCACAATATCCGTCGATTTTGCCGGTGCTGGCAGGATCAACGACCGGGATGATGATTGCAGACGGGATCGGTATTCTCGCGGGCAGTTTTGTCAATAAAAAAATTTCACAAAAAACAATGAAATGGATTGCGGCACTTATTTTTATCGCGTTTGGTGTTGTGGGTCTTTACAACGAATTGCACGGATGATTTGTGTAAACTGTAACGCTGCTGTTGTGTAATCGTGTATAATATAAAAGAATAAAGCAGTATTTATTGATGAGGGCCACCTGCCCAGGGGGGGTAGGAATGTTATGTTGAAAGGACGAAAGTATGGAACAATTTATGCAAGTGTTTCTCGAATTTATCGATGCCTGGGGGTATCTCGCAGTGGCGGTATTAATGGGATTGGAAAATGCCTGCATTCCAATTCCAAGTGAGCTGGTTCTCGGCTTTGGCGGATATTTGATTTTCGCTGGAAAGATGAGCTTTGTGGGTGCCTTATCGGCTGCTATGGTTGGTGGTATTGCCGGTTCACTTTTTGCTTATTATGTAGGGGAGCGTGGTGGACGATCTTTCGTATATAAGTATGGTAAGTATTTCTTTATTAAAAAATCCCATATCGATACGGCGCAGAAGTGGTTTGACAAGTATGGTCTGAAGGCTGTGTTTTTTAGTCGGATGCTTCCAATTGTGCGGACGTTTATCTCGCTGCCGGCAGGTTTTGCCAGTGTGGATATGAAGAAGTTTCTTTTTTATACGATTGCGGGATCACTGCCGTGGACAGCACTCATTCTCTATGCAGGAATGACGCTTGGCGAGAACTGGCAGGTTCTCATGACCATTGGTCATGAAGCAAGCACTGTATTCATTGCAGCAGCCATTGTTATTATAGCAATACTGTATATTCGCTATCGACGTGGCAAAAAACAGTCAGGGAAAATTGATGTCGAATAAAAGCCATGTAAATAAAGAAAGAAAAAACCTCTAAAACAGCGCAAGGCTGCTTCAGAGGTTTTTCTTTTATGTCAAGCTAAAAAGCGAGGGGTCAGATGTCTATTTTTCGCATATCAATACTATAAGGACGAGAAGTCTTCACGGAAACAGACTTTTTTTGTGCGTTCAGGAGATGTTTCGCAATGCGATGAATCCAGATGAAGGCAGAGTGTTTTGTTTTTGTTTTGTTCATGCTAAAACCTTCTTTAGCAATATAATATAATAGGAAAATGATAATAAGCTGAAAAAGATAAAAGATTAAAGTGTGTGTCCTGTTTGAACATAGAAAAAAAACAGTGGAAATACCAAGAAAAGGAAAAGAACGGTAGTGAGAAGAAAAGAAGCAATTGCAAGGTCAACATTGAGCTTGAAGAGCCTTGCGGTAATAACTGCATTGATTGCAGAGGGGGTCATTGCAAGAATCATCATTGTACCAAGTAGAATCTGATCGTCAAAAAGCTGTTTAATCATAAAATAAATGATGATTGGGACAATAATAAACTTCAAGGGAACAAGGTCAAGAACTTGCTGATAGTAGTGTCGGGCTCGGCTAAAGTCAACAAGATAGCCAACTGGCAGCAGTGATGTCCAGGCACCAATGTGGACGAGCCACTGGAAAAGGTTAGCAAGTATCTGCGGCCGGGGAACATTAAGTGTGTGCAGTACCATGCCAAGTATCATGCCAAGGACTGAAAGCTGATCCCAGGTGAAAAGCATGCTGCGAAGATCAAAGCGCGAGTGTGCCATCCTTCGAGTCGCAGTAGCTGTATGTTTCTGATAGTAGTACTGTGCCAAAGGAAAACAGAAGACGACAAGCAGGATGTTCTGAAATGTGCCAACCATTTGAGCATAGGCAAAACCGATTTCACCATAAAGGATGAAAGCACACAGACCGCCGAGTGTGCCAATATTTGCAAGCATTGAAGACATAATATATGCACCGCGGTCCAAAAGATTTTTTTGGCGGCGGGCAAAAGTCAGTGCACTGATTCCCCCAGGAATAAAAGCAAAAATAAAGCCAAAAGCTGGCAGCCAAATAAGATTGAGCGAAAGCGGCAATGCCCAAAAACTAAGTATTGAAAGAATCGTACAAATTACAATGATGTTAAAATGAATAAGTTTATTGCATAATGTACCGCTAATAATATGCTTTTGGTGAAGATAGTAGCCAAGAGCAAGCGGCAGAACAAGATCAGTAAATACAAATAAAATACGCAGTTGTGCAGCTTCCATGAAAAAAATCCTCCATACAATCAATTAAGTTATCTAAATCCTATCATGCAAAACCAAGAAATACAATAGGAACAGACAAAATACCAAAAGTATGATTTCTCTGAATCGCTTGTTTTATATGAGGATTAGACAAGAACAATTTCTGTACCGGCTTTGCGCAGCTCCTGAACAATTTGTGGATTGGCAATTTTATCGGTAACAATGAGATCGATGTCTTTTAGGGGAGCGATTGTAAGAAAAAAGCTTTGGCCGAGTTTGGTATGATCTGTTGCGACAATGACTTTGTCTGCTTGCTGGACGATGGATTGTTTTGTTTCGGCGTCAATAAGGTCTGGCGTTGTAGCACCATGAATAAGATCAATACCGTTGGTGCCAAGAAAAAGAATGTCGATTTTGAAGCGGCGAACAAAATCACTTGTCATTTGCCCCATGAAGCCGCGTGGCTTTTCGGCAAAAATGCCAGGAACCATAATAAGTTTCAGATCCTTGGCGGCACTAAGAATATTTGCGGCAGGCAAAGAATGTGTGAGGACAATGATATTCTTTTTGGGAAGAAGCAATTCGGCTATTTTTTCCGGAGTCGTGCCACAGTCGATAAAGACGGAGGAACCTTCTGTAACGAGATCGGCACAGTAGGCGGCAATACGGTATTTCTCTTCGGGAAACTGTTTCTTGCGAAAACGGTTACTGTATTCGAATCCGGCACCGCGATTGAGTGCGGCACCGCCACGCAGCAGTGTCACGATTCCAATCTCTGCAAGACGTATAAGATCACGCCGGATGGTCATAGCCGATACTTGCAGATTTTTGGCTAACTCGGTGATATACACATTTTGATTTGTTTCCATATATGAAAGAATTTTTTCCCGACGATGGATAGCGTTCATGTAATCACCTCATAAATGTTGTATTTTTGTTATTATAACATATATATACGTGATAAAATAACAAAAAATGATATTTTTATGTATAAAATATCAAAAACATAACATTTTAGCATTGACGAAGAAGGTGTATAACAGTATGATACACACATAAAAGGTGCGCACCGAAAATCAGCAGAGGTGAAGGAAAATGAAAATGTTATTGTTATCAAATGGCGGGTTGGCAAACGAAATGTATAAAGCGATGGCGAACTTCTATGCAGAGCCGGAGATTGATGTTATGGAGCTTGAGGCTGTGACAAAGGACGTGTTTGTTCGCAAGCTTCAAGCGTACATTCAAGAGACAAGTGAAGAGGTTCTTATTGTCAGTGATGTTTTTGGCAGCACAGCATTTAATGAAGCGATATATCTTATAGAGAGCGGCCAATGTCAGGCAAGAGCTGACATTATTTGCGGTATGAGTCTGCCGCTTGTATTTAAATTATATGGACTCAAGGATTCCTGGAGCATTCAAAGCATAAAGCAGATTTATCAGGAACCTGCTGGCAGATGGAATGATGTAAGCAGTTCTTAGAACTTCACCGACAGATCATGAGAAGTAAGGAAAACCGCAGGGTTTGATTTTTGGGGAAATGCGGTATACTATAGATAGTAAAGTAAGAAAACAGATAAATTTGCTGAAATAATGTATAGTAGTCCATCGATGTGATGCTTTGGTAATATAGATAGAGGGCATATTTTTCTGTGTGTTTGTTGATAGCCAGAAAGTTGTTTTGGCCGGGTAAATGATTATTAGGGGGACAAACGGAATGTATCCATTAAAACTGCAGGCACCGCTCAAAGATTATATATGGGGCGGTACAGCTTTGAAAACGAAATATAATAAAGTAACTGATCTTGAAAAGGTGGCAGAGAGCTGGGAACTTGCCTGTCATAAGGACGGACATAGCATCATTCTGAATGGCGAGGCCAGCGGAATGACACTGGAAAGCTATATTGCGCAGCAAGGGGAACGTATCCTTGGCACACATGGCAGTCGGTTTACTTATTTTCCCTTGCTTATCAAACTGATTGATGCAAAAGATAATCTTTCGGTGCAGGTTCATCCGGAAAACGAGTATGCACTGCGTGTCGAGGGTGAATATGGCAAGACGGAGATGTGGTATATTGTTGACTGCGAACCGGGTGCAAGTCTGTTATATGGTTTTAAAAAGGAAATTTCAAAAGAAGAATTTGAACGCCGCATTGCCGATCATACACTTCTTGATGTATGCAATCGCGTGATGGTTCATAAGGGCGATGTGTTTTTTATCGAGGCCGGAACACTTCATGCCATTGGCAAGGGAATTCTTATTGCCGAAATTCAGCAGAATTCGAATACAACATACCGGATCTATGACTATGACCGCCTGGGCAACAATGGCAAGCCGCGTGAGCTCCATGTAGCAAAGGCACTTGATGTGACGAAACGAGTGCCACCAGTACATGAAACAAAGGCTGCACTGGAGATGGATTTTTTTGCCAACTACAAGGCAGATCTTCTTGTACAGTGTGAGTATTTCACGGTGTATCACTTTGATTTGCATGGAAAATGTCATTTGCAGGCAACAAAAAAAAGTTTTCAGTCAATTTTGCTGCTTGATGGTATTCTGGAGATTGAGTATGCGTCTGGTGAAATGAGAATTGAAAAAGGAGAGTCTGTCTTTATTCCGGCAGAAATGGGTGAATACACGATTAAAGGTGAAGGAAATTTTATCTTAAGTATGGTATAGGGTAAGGTTGAAATAAAATGAAAAAAATATTGTTGGGAGCACTTTATTTATCGTTGGCAGCAAGCATATGGGGTGGTATGTTTGTTGTGGTGAAAGTAGTCATTGCAGTTATTCCACCGGTACAGCTTGTCTGGCTGCGCTATGTTACAGCACTTGTGGCACTTTATTTTTTGGGGCACAGCATGAAAATTTCCTGGAGAATCCGACGCAGGGATTGGAAAATGCTTTTTTTGATTGGTTTTGTCGGCAATACGATTTCTATTGTTACACAGGAAACAGGGACAATGCTTTCATCGGCACAAATGGGATCGATTATTACGGCAGCTACCCCGGCATTTATGGTGGTTTTTGCTCGTATATGGCTTCAGGAGTTCTTCACCTGGCAGAAAGTTTTGTCTGTTGTGCTGGCAACCGTCGGGGTTATAATTATTGTTATTGATCCGGATAATTTGCAGATTGCAAGCGTTTGGGGTGGGGTATCGCTCATTGTAGCGGCAGTAACTTGGGCGATTATGTCGGTGTTTTTGAAAAAATTGCCATTTGATTATTCATCGGTTGCAATAACTTTTTATGCCGTATGCGTTCCGGCGGTCCTGTTGGCACCTTATTCGCTTTGGTGGTTGATGGAGGCTGCTGATTGGAGCGTACTTTTGACAGGGAAGGTATGGAGTTCTGTGCTTTATCTTGGCATTATTTCAACGGCGGGTGGTTTTATTCTTTGGAATAAAGGCTTATTACTTATGGACGCGTCCGTTGGTGGATTGTTTTTCTTTTTTCAGCCGATTGTCGGGACAGGGCTTGGCTGGCTTTTTCTTGGTGAAGCTATTACAAAGTTGTTTTGGCTGGGGTCGTTGCTTATTGTTTTTGGTGTTGTACTTGCCATGCGTGGCGGGGGGCAAACCGAAGCTCAAGAGGCAGAAGCACATCTTGTAAAATAAACAAACAAAAAACGTCTATTAATGTAATCTTTGGTGATTGCATGGCAGACGTTTTTTTTATGCTTGTTTACGGTTGGTTTCGTTCTGGATAACTTTATTTGTCCAGTTGTGCTGTACTGGCTGCTGTTGGCAAAAATTTTTTTTTAGTAAGGAAATATTTCCTGAAAATGATTGTTATATTTATTTTTTTGGCAATTAATATAGTACTTGTATAATCATGTGTTTTGCTGTATTCTGTCTTGAGAGGTGTTTATAGAAATGGATTCGGATGTAAAAAAGGAAACGTATTTGCTACTTATATTTACGACAATAGTCTGGGGAATACAGCCATTATGTATTAAACTGCTTATTGCTGACTGGTCACCAGTGACGATTACCTGCGCTCGTTATGTGCTGATTAGTGGGATGCTTTTTTTGTTGATGTATTTGCGCAAGGATAAAGGGATCAAACCGCCCCGTTCCTGCTGGTTATCACTTGTGGCTATGGGGGTTACGGGAATATTTATCAATAATGTTATGCAGTTCACAGGACTTCAGTATTCGACAGTGACGAACTGCACACTTATTGCGTCGACATCACCGGCAATTACAGCTTTTGTAGCAGCGCTTTTTATAAAGGAACGTCTGAATCTTTTGGCTTGGCTTGGTATCATAATTTCTTTTATGGGGGCATTATCCATAGTGAGCCATGGTTCAATGGATATGATTGCAAAGATTGACTTTAACAAGGGAGATATGCTTTTTCTTGGCTGTCAGATTTTTTGGACAATCTATTCTTTGATTGCTCTTCGGGTTATGCAGAAAATGTCAGCGATGGCGGCAACGGCTTGGGCGGGGATTTTAGGGGCAATCTGTACGGCTTGTTATGGTTTGGGAACAGACGAACTAACACCTGTGTTTTTGCCGATGCTTTCGTGGGCAGCCTATTTCTATACGGTAGTATTGGGTGGTGTGATGGCAATGCTGTTTTGGAATATTGGTGTTAAAAATGCCGGTCCCAGTATTACGTCGATTTTTCAGAATATCACGCCGATTATTGGTATGCTGGGCGGTGTACTGATCTTTAATGAGGTTGTCAGTATTGACGAATGCAGTGGTGCACTGGTGATCTTTGGCGGTGTCTATCTGACGACACATAGCAATATGATGGAAGAATATATTGCGCATCATTGGCTGCGAAGAGCATGAATTTTGTATTAAAATCCTTGGGATGAGATTCGTATCCTTTTTTAGTAGTTAACTGATCGTTTTTTGAATGTACAATAAAAACACCACATAGTATACATGTGGTGTTTTTATTGCAATATAGATAAGTATGTCGTCATTTAAATACATTTGTATAAATCTGTTGCAGTAAAGTGATAAACTGTTGACGGTCTTTTTCTGTAAGTCCTTCTAATGCTCTGGCTCGATGAGTGGTAACAACTGTATTTAATGCATCGTATTGATCATTGGCTATTGGTGTGAGTTGAATATATTTTTCGCGTTTATCCTTGCCAAAATATCGATCAATAATGTCTTTCTTTTCAAGTTTAGCAAGTGCCTTTGAAATTGCAGCAGGTTCGATGTTGAGATAGTTTGCCAGAGTAATCTGAGACATAGTACCTTGTTCGTGGATAAGTTTTACAATAGACCACTCAGAACTGTAGAGATTATAATTACTTAGTTCATTATTCAGTGTTTTTGATAAGGCGCGGGTCGTTTGATAGATCTGATGCATAAGTTGATCGGCGGAATCAAGTCGAGCAGTTTTTTTGTTTGTGGAATAAATTGTTGTCACGTCCTTTCTACTATCTATTTTATAGCAGAAAATTGAGAAGATAGCAATGGATTCCTGTATTAGTTTTCGTTTTGATCAGGTTCCAGTTTTTTTTGCGGTTTAAAGAAAAGTTGAATAAAAAAGAAAACAAGAAATAAGATCATAGCACCGATGACATATTTATACATATTAATATAACCGACAGTGCCGGCAATGCTGCCAAGAAAAATAATGCCACCGCTTGTGCCAATATCCAGCATGTTATAGAAGGTTGCACTGGCTCCACTGCGGCGATCAGAACGGACCATATTAAGCATCCAGGTCATAAGTGCCGGAAGTAGAAGGCCTCCGCCAATACCATAAAAAACAGAAGAAATAAGAAGAACATGAAGTGAACGCGCATTAATTAAAATAAAAAGGGCAATAATAAAGGAAATACCACCTGGTAAAATAACCCATAATGGGCCTTTTTTGTCAAAGATTCTGCCACCAAAAGGGCGTGAGACAAAAACAAAAATGGTTCCAATGATAAAGAAAAGGCCGGCATTGCTGATACCTGCTTCATTTGCCATCATGATAATAAAAGTATTTACACTGCCATATGCAATACCAAAAAGTATCGTAAGTATAGCAGGTACACCTGTACCGTGCTCAAAAAACTTGTTTTTTAAAGATGAATGAATAGCTGAAGTCGGAATTTCCGATATTGTTTCTTTTATTTGGCAAACGCGGGCACTTAGAAGAGCAAACCCTGTCATTGCGGCAGAAAAAATAAATAATGGATAAGAACCAAAGTCAGAAAGCAATATAATGCCAAATGCCGGAGCTAGTGCCATAGCAACGGTACTGCCCAAACCGAAGTAACCAATGCCTTCACCACGGCGGGTGGACGGTATGACATCTGCTGCAAGCGTAGCTGCAAAGGTTGTGCTCAGGCCAAAACCAAAGCCGTGAAAAATCCGTGCAATGATAAGTTCGTTGACAGAGTTGAAAAATGCATAGCTGAGTGTACAAAGAAAAGAAATGAGCAGACCAATATAAAGGCATTTCTTTTTGCCAATAGAACGAACGCCTGTATCGGTGAAAAGTCGAATAAAAATAGCAGAAAATCCAAAGATTCCTGTTATAAGGCCAATTTCACCACCGCTGGCACCTGTAGAAGCGGCGTAGATCGGAAGTGTCGGTAAAAGAAAATGAAAGCTGGCAAACAAAAGGCCGTTTGCGCCAATAAGAGAGATAAAGTTTTTTGTCCATAAGTTTTGTTTTTGCATAAATTGTGTCCTCTCAGAATAAAAATAATATTTGTTAACTAGTATACTATTGGTAGTTGTAAAAATAATAAATGTAATTATGCCACAGATGATTAACTAGTTAACTGTTGTGAATAGTACTTAGTTTAGCGTGTAAATCTAAAAATGTCAATGATTGGGTCACATATCAGGGAAAATCACAATAAAATCAGCTTAAATTGTGAAAATATACATTGTTTATGGATTTACATATGTTTTGTAAACTTATGCGCGTAGTGTGATGGGTTATTATTTATAGGCAAGTTTGTTTTTAGATAATTGTGTGAAAAGAAACTTGCCTATAAACAATTATTCGCCAGCCAATTGTGTCAGTGCAGTAATCTCTTTGTCGTTTACAAGGATATAGAGATAATCGCCTGCTTGCAGTCTCGTATCTCCTTCCGGTATAAGTTCGCTGTCTCCTCGTTTAAGATTTACAACTAAACTATATTTTGGCCATTCAATATTTTTGATGTAGTTACCATCCATAACCGATCCGTTTTTAACAGCAAGTTCTAAGATAACACGCCGGTATTTTGTTGCTGTGCGAAATTTATTTTGTTTCGCTAAAGAACGATCCAGAAGTTCGTCATAAACAGGTTTGCCATCTAACATATCGGCAATCACATAGGCCAGCATAGATACAAAAATTAAGGCCAGCATATGTTCAAAGGATTCCGTCATCTCCATAATTAAAATACTGCCGGTAACAGGTGCTTTTACCACTGCAGCAAAATATGCAGCCATTGCAAATACAATAAGATTAGCTGTATAAGCTGGGTCCAGCAAGCCCCAGCTTATTACGACACTGCTAAAGATACTTCCACCCAAAGCCCCTAAAACAAGCATTGGCAAAAAAATTCCTCCTGGTACGCCTGACCCAAAACAAAGCATTGTAAAAAAGAATTTTCCTGCAAATAAGATGCAAAGAAAGCCTAAACTATAACTTTGTGTTACCAGTAAATCAACCAGTTGGTTGCCGCCGCCAAGAACTTGTGGCAAAAAGAATCCAAGAAGTGCTGCCATAAGAATAGGTAATGCCGGCTTGCCCCATCCGCGCAGGACTGTCTGTAACTCATACAGATTAAGGGATTTTAGCAGCATTTTATTGAAGCAGCGCCCCAGTATACCAATAAAAACGCCCAACACTAGTAATAATCCATAATAACGAAGCGGCATACTTGGCAGACTTGTAATATGAAAGATTGGTTCATAGCCAAAAAATTGTTGTACGACGGCTGTTGATGTCACGGCAGCAGCAAGAGAGGCCATTAACACAAACGGCGAGAAGTTTTTCTGTAATTCTTCTAAACAAAAGATAACCCCGGCCAAAGGTGCGTTAAATGCCGCAGCCAGCCCGGCTCCCGCGCCGCTGGTCAATAAAAAGCGTTCTTCAAAGCGTGAACGACTGCAGATGCGACTCATACCTTGTCCAATGGCTGCGCCTAGTTGCACAGAAGGACCCTCGCGTCCAAGCGACATACCAGAACCAATCGCAATGACACCACCAACGAATTTGCTGCAAAGAACCCGTATCCAGTTCATATGCATTTTCCCAAGCAAAATACCTTTAATCTGTGGTATGCCGCTGCCGGATGCCATAGGTTCGATCTTGACTATTTTATAAAGCAAGTATGAGGCCAGTAAACACACAGCAAAATATAATAGAAACAAAGGCCAGTTTGCTAAAGTCAAATGTTTGTAGAGTACAGGGCGCAGTTTGTCTACAGAGTCAATTAAAAACCGAAATAATGTAATGACCAGTCCAACGATGATTCCAACGCTGATTCCTTCCAAAAACAAACGCAGGCGAAAATATCGTCCTGTTACAAATGCCTCCATAGCTTTTGTTAAATTTGTCCGTCTCATTCAAACATCTCCTATTTTCCAACGCAGCAGCTTTTTTCTATCATTATATCTCCTATGACCATACAAGAAAACATTTTACCATCTATTGATAAATAGCACAATGGAAGCGGAACTGTGCTGTAATGAAAAGAGTGTCGATAGCAAAAGTGCCTATTACTTCAGAAAAAAACAGAGTGTGAATTCATTTTGTCGGAGGGGATGAGTAAAAATTTATAGTAGATGTTTTAATTATCATTGATAGTTCTATGTTTGTCGAGAGCGGTGTATATCAGAAGCTGTTTTTATCTGCGAGAAAAGAAACGCTGCATCGCTAATGCGAACTTAAAAAATGAGTGATGATGATTCAACAAATGGAGCGTGGGAAATTTTAGGCAACATGTAAAGGATGCTTCGCGAACTATAAAGTATAGGTTTTTTTTATTGCCTGTGATTTGTAATCCTTATTATTTTTATAATTCAGAAAACGTTATAATAAATAAAGATAGTTCAGTTTACTAAAGGAGAATTTAAAATGGAAAAGCAGGCAAACAAAATTCTTGCCCGGTCAGCAACGGCTGGATTTGAAGAAAAGAACGATGTGTTGATTACGGTCACGCCGGTTGCGGCGGGGCGGGGGATAACGGTGAAGCTGGTATCACCGGTACAACGCCAATATGGAAAGCATATGGAAAAATTAATTATGGAGACGGTTCAGTCCGCCGGGTTCAGCGATGTAACTATTGAAGCTGTTGATAAAAGCGCCTGGGATTATACCATTAAAGCCAGAGTTTTAGGTGCACTTGAACGGGGGATGAAAGCATGACAGATCCAAAAACTAAACTTCGCCGGACAATGATGTTCGTTCCCGGCAACAGTCCAAAGATGATAAATTCTGCAGATATCTATGGCGCGGACAGTCTTATGTTTGATATCGAAGACTCAATTGCTGTCACCGAAAAAGATACAGCGCGTATTCTTGTAGCTCAGGCGCT
>JBAYAD010000014.1:0-21543 GCA_041669965.1 Selenomonadaceae bacterium | reverse complement strand
GGGCAAAGCAGGCCTATAAAAGGGCAAATGAACGTCTTGAAGCGTTTAAGCAGAGCCCGGAACAGCTTCATGATTTTGATACCTCACGGGCGCATGCAGCCCTTGCTCGTGCCAAGGCCCGTCTTGTAGCAACAAAAACAGATATTGAATGATAAACAATCAGGACTGATGCATTTATGCATTGGTCTTGATTTTTTATAACGTTTATGTCAATCGGTAATTTTCTCCAGAGAATCTGGTTTTTTCTCAGCCTTAGAAAAGTAATTAGGATTCGCCAAAGTTTTTTTACTTGATTCTGCAAAACGTCTTTTTAAAATGGACATTATTGCAGTATGAAAAGACGTTTTTCAAGAATAGACAAACTAGGGCTTTTTATCAAAAGTTGTAGATAGAGCGTGGACAATCACTGCAGATTATGATATGATAAAAAGCATATAAAAGCCATAAAAACTGGCAATGAAGCCGGATGAGCATGTTTTCAATGAAGTGATTTGTAAATGTGTATCATGCGGTTTTTTTGCTTTTTTTGGCTGAAAATCATTTAGTTCAGGAGGAGAATCTATGTCAGAAGAAAAGAAAAAATCAGGTGATATGCTCGGTAAGCTTGGAACCTGGATCATTGTGGCCACAGTTCTTGGTGCTGTTGTCGGTCTTGTCATGGGCAAACCGGCGCATATGTTTGCACCTATGGGTGATCTTTTTATGCAGCTTATCAAAATGGTCATCATTCCCATGGTGTTTTTCTCACTTGTCAGTGGTGCAGCAGCGCTGGGGAAATCGAGCAGTGCTGGAAAAATTGGTCTTGTAACTTTTATTTATTATGGACTGACAACTGCAGTGTCAGTGGTGTTGGGGATTGTTTTTGCCGAGGTCTTTAAGCCGGGTGCGGGTATCAACATGCAGGCTCTTTCAGGTGCGGCTGTGAATGTTGGCAATCTTGCTGACAAGGCTGCAATGCCGGGATTTTGGGATACGATTATTGGTTTTGTTCCGGCAAATCCGTTTAAGGCTTTGGTTGACGGCAACATTTTGCAGGTTATTACGTTTGCCTTGTTTGTAGGCTTTGCTCTTGCGATGATGCCGAAGGAAAAGAAAGAGTTCATGCTGAAGATTTTTGATTATTTCACGGAAGTTTTTATTAAAATTATGCTTGCTATTATGTATATTGCGCCAATCGGCGTGTTCTGCCTTATGGCCGATGCTACAGGAACTTTTGGTTATGACGTGCTTGTCAAGATTATGTATCTCATTGTTCTTTATGTCGTTGTGCTTGGTATTGTCACCTATGTAATGGTAGGTGGTACAGTCGCGCTTTTCTCGAAATGCACAACTTATAAAAACTTTTTTAAGAGTATGTGGAAGGTACAGATTTTTGCATTTTCGACAGCTTCATCAATGGCTACACTACCACTTAATATGCGGACAACGATTGAGGAACTGCATGTTTCCCGGGAAACGACATCGTTTGCTTTGCCGCTTGGTGCGACGATTAACATGAACGGCAACGCGGCCTACTATGCAATGGCAGCTTGTTTTCTTGCTCAGATGTACGGTATAGATCTTTCCTTGTCACAGTATATCGCGATCGTTGTTACAGCTTCTCTTGGTGCTGTTGGTCAGGCCGGTGTTCCGGGACCAACCCTGCTTGTTGTTGCAGTACTTGTTGCAGCAAATATTCCGATAGATGCTTTGCCTATTTTGTTTGGTGTCGATCGTATCTTTGATATGCTGCGTACTGCAGTCAATATTACAGGCGATGCGGCCTGCGCAACAATTGTTGATCAGTTTCGCGAAAAAAGCTGATAACTTCATAAAAATATTGCTGCATTTCGGTGCAGCAGTATTTTTTTTGACTTCGTTTGTTCACGAAATACATGGATTAAAGAATTTTAAATAAAATGGACATTTGACCTTTTTATGATGGAATAAATATTATATACTATGGATTATAAAGTTAAAATTCAGAAAGAACAAAGTTTTAAAATAATACAGGCAACATAAGATATATTATATAAATTAACTGTCTACTAAAAGGAGAGAAATTTAATGAAAAAAGCAGGTGTTTTATTATCTACAGCAGTGAGCATGTCCATTCTTTTTTCGGCATCGCTTGTTATGGCAGCACAGCCAACTCAAAGTGCTGCTGCTTATACGCAGCAGGATCTAAATGAACAAGATGTTATGGGGCTTTTGTGGGTACAAACTTCAGCAGAGTACAGAGAACTTTGCTACCAGGCCTATAACGCTGCAACAATGGAAGTTGACAAAGCTGTAAAAAATGCAAAAAAAGGTGATAAACCTCTTGCAATTGTTCTTGACTGTGATGAAACGGTCCTTGACAACAGTGCCTCACAGGGAGGGTATATCAATCACAATGATGCATATTCCAGTAAAAACTGGAATAAATGGATGGCTGCAGCCAAGGCTACAGCCATGCCGGGCGCGACAGAATATCTTCAGGGTGTAGCGGCAAAGGGCGTTGAGATCTTCTATGTAACAAATCGTGATGCCAAAACAGGGTTTGAAGGAACAATTAAAAATCTTAAGGAATTAAAATTTCCCTATGTTGATGCGAAACATGTTCTTTTGAAAACAGATGACAGTAATAAGCAGGGACGTTTCGATGCAGTTGCCAATAAGTATAATGTTGTTGTATATATGGGCGATAATGCCGGAGATTTACCAATTGGAACATACCATAAAAGCATGAAAGACAGAAATAATATTGTTGATCAGTATAAAGATAAATTTGGTACAAAATTTATTGTGCTCCCAAATCCGGAATATGGTGATTGGGAATCTTCACTTGATCCAAATTACTGGAGCCTTAGTGCACAGGAAAAAAGTGATCTCAGAAAGTCTTTGATCAAAAAATGGCGTGCTGATCAAAATTAAGAAATTGATATAGAAAAATGCCTCTTCTTGAAGCAGCGAAAGAAATCGCTGTTTTGGAAGAGGTATTTTCATAAATAAACATTGTGATTGTTTACAGTTTTCCTTGAAAAATAGTTGAATGAGGTATAATATGTATACATTGCCTTATAAAAACGAGCATTGAATATGGAGGAACATGTATATGCAGAAGTTGAAACGGTGTCTGACAATGCAACAAGGTATAGGAATACTCGTGTCTACGTTACTGGGGTCTGGAATTTTTATTGTTCCGGCAATCGCGACGACGATTGCCGGGGCTCATGTGACGATCGCCTGGCTTCTAATGCTTGTTCTCATGATTCCGGTTGCTTTTACGTTTAGTAATCTCGGTATTGTTTATCCAAATGCAGGAGGGACATCGTTTTTTGTAAAACAAGCACTTGGCAGGCGGGCGGAGCATTTTACGGCATGGCTGTATCTGTCTGTTATGCCGCTGGGACCGCCGGTTGTTATCATTACGGGAGCAAGCTATATAGGTGCGATTTTCGATGCAAGCAATATGCAGCTGTTTTGTATTTGTGCAGGAATGCTGTTCGTAATGCTTCTGCTTAATTTTATTGGCCTTGCATTTGTTGGTAAAGTACAAACGATTTTGTCAGCCGTCATTGTTGCATCTTTGCTGGGGATTATTCTTATTGGATTTTGCAGCGATCCGACGATGTATAGCTCGTTTGATCTGTCGATGCAGTATAAAGATTTTGCCGTTATCACGCAGGCTGTGCCAATTCTTTTCTGGTGTTTTGTTGGACTGGAGGCTGTTGTTCATCTTTCCTCTGAGTTTACCGATGTAGAGCACGACTTTCCCCGGGTTATTCTTATCAGCATGGTGATTGTTGGTGGTATCTGCTTTTTTCTTAGTCTTATTGTACTGCACTATGGTGTATATGGTAATGAGGTTCTGGACTCGAACTATATGGTTCCGTTGCTTAATAAGCTTGTTGGTGGAAAAAGCATGATATTTATTGGTATTATGGGATTTTTAACGTGTTTTTCCAGTATCAATATTTATATTCTGAGTTTTTCCCGCATGATGCTGAGCATGAGTGAGGAAAAGATAATCGCACCATGGTTTGGTGAGGTGAATCGCAGTTTTGTACCGATTCATTCACTGTATATCTGTTATCTTTGTGTGTTTTTTACGATTGGTTTGAAATATGCGCTGGGCATCAGCCTTGCAGATCTTATATGTTATGCAAATAGTGTTTTTGTGTTCCTGTACCTTTTGGCATCGCTGTCAGGAGGGATTCTTCTCCGGCGTTTTAAACGCAAGCTATCCATCTTATCAGCAGTGTTCTGCTGCTATATCTACTATTCACTTGGGCTGTCCGGTTTTTATGCATTTGCTGTGCTTTTGTTTTCATTCATATGGGATGTGTTTGTGTTGAAGAAAGAACCAAAAGTAAGTGAAGACAGCGTAGGTTAGAAGACTGTAAGTAATAAAAAAAACAAGGGCTTGCTTTTGGCAATGAGTTTCATTCTGCCAGTTGCAAGCCCTTGTTTTTTTAGATTCTTAAAGTATCGCCGTATCGAGTGCAAGTTTGATCATGTCGTTGAAAGAAGTTTGACGTTCTTCGGCAGTGGCGGCTTCGTGTGTGATGAGGTGGTCACTGACGGTAAGAATAGCAAGGGCCTGTGCATGATATTTCGCAGCAAGCAGATAGAGTGCCGCTGCTTCCATTTCAACAGCCATAATACCATAGTCAACGAGTTTCGAGCGGTCAAGTTCATCATTGTAGAAACGATCTTCAGAGATAATGTTGCCGACTTTGACTTTAATGTTGTTTTTCAGGGCAAGGCTGTAAGCAGAGTTAAGAAGATTGAAATCAGCAATTGGTGCATAGCTGATACCTGGGCCAAAAGTATTATGAAGCATAGAAGAGTCTGTGCAGGCTCCCTGGGCAAGAATAACATCGCGAATGTGAATATCAGCGCATAATGCGCCACAGGTACCAACCCGCAGCAACTTACGGACACCGTATTCGTTCATAAGTTCATTGGCATAAATGGAAAAAGATGGCATGCCCATGCCGGTTCCTTGTACGGATACTTTTTTGCCTTTGTATTCACCGGTATAACCAAAGATGTTGCGGATGCTGTTGTACTGGACAGCACCATCGAGAAATGTTTCCGCAATGTGTTTTGCGCGCAGCGGATCACCTGGAAGAAGAATGCAGTCGGCAATTTCGCCTTGTTTTGCTTGAATATGAATACTCATAAAAAACCTTCTCTCTTTTTGTGTTTGCTTTTATTATAAAACATTGGCAGGGAAACGGAAAGTGAAACCATATAAAAATTCGTTTTATATGGTTTTTTATAGGTCACTGCTGCTAAAGCTGAACGGCAGCAATTCTTTGTTTGTCATAGTCTTTGCATTGCCATGCAGGTTTGTCATAATGATTTCAGGGATTTTAAATTCATCAATAACCTGACGGCAGGCACCGCATGGAGCACAGGGACCTTCGGTGTCGGCGATAATCGCAAGTGCTTTAAATTTGCGCTGGCCTTCGGATGCGGCTTTAAAGATTGCCGTACGTTCTGCGCAGTTACAAAGGCCATAGGAAGCATTTTCAATGTTGCAGCCACTGTAGATCGTTCCATCTTCACAGAGAAGGGCAGCACCTACAGCAAAGTGCGAGTAGGGACTATAAGAGTTTTCACGAGCCTTTTTTGCTGCTTCGATAAGTTGGTCGGTATACGACATGAAAAATCATCACCTTTACAATTATATAATTTAAAATCGCTGAACGCCATCTTTACCAATACGGGCAAAAATGAGCGGCTTTTTTTCCGGTGCTTTGCCGTCCATCGTGAGGGCTTCTTTGTAGAGGTTTTCCGCGGGCTTGAGAGAGCTCTTTTTTGATGTGTAGAAAGTAGCGATAACATCGCCTTTTTTGACGTTATCACCGGTCTTTTTCGACATAATGATACCGGCTGTAAAGTCAATCGGTGCATCCTTGACTTCACGTCCGGCACCAAGCAGTACAGAAGCAATCCCACATTTTTCTGTATTCATGTGTGAGATGAAGCCATCCTTTTCAGCAAAAATATTTTCATGGAAAGGTGCTTTGGCAAATTTTTCAGTATGCAGGAGGACTTCGATGTCGCCTCCTTGAGCACCGACCATAGCAACAAGCTTCTTGAAGGCAGAACCATCTTCAATCGCTTTTTTAGCAAGTGCACAGCATTTTTCAAGTGTTCCCATTTCTGAAAGAAAAAGCATGTTGCCGGCAATTTCAATGCTTTCGCGAGTAAGATCATCAGGACCCTGATTTTGCAGTGTTTGGACGACTTCAATAATTTCAAGGGAATTGCCAATAGCATGGCCGAGTGGTATATCCATATCGGTAATAAGTGCGACGGTTTTGCGACCGTTGCCTTCACCGATTGCGACCATTTTTTCAGCGAGCGCGATGGCATTATCAACCGTTTTCATAAAGGCACCGCTGCCTGTCTTGACATCAAGAAGAATTGCATCGGAACCGGCAGCAAGCTTCTTGCTCATAATGGATGAAGCAATGAGTGGAATGCTTTCAACAGTTGCTGTTACATCACGCATTGCATAGAGTTTTTTGTCTGCCGGAGCAAGCTCACCACTCTGACCAATGACAGAAAGACCGTATTTATTAACAATGTCAAAAAACTTTTCTTCGGAGAGCGCAGTCTGCATTCCGGGGATAGATTCCATTTTGTCAACGGTACCACCCGTATGGCCAAGACCGCGACCGGACATCTTGGCAACCTTACCACCGCAGGCGGCCACAATTGGAGCAACGATAAGTGTTGTTTTATCGCCGACACCACCCGTACTATGCTTGTCGACCTTTATGCCTTTGATCGAAGAAAGATCAATCATATCACCGGAATGTGCCATGCAAAGTGTCAAAATAGAAAGTTCTTCATCGCTCATGCCTTTAAAGTAGATGGCCATAAGCATTGCACTCATCTGATAGTCAGGAATTAAACCGTCAACATAGCCGTTGATCATATATTCGATTTCTGCTTTGCTGAGGGTGCCACCGTCACGTTTTTTCATGATTAAGTCATACATTCTCATAGAAACAAGTCTCCTTTTTTTGTAAAGTTGAAGTTTGTCTAAAAAAATAAATTAACATAAATTTCATAGAAAAGACATTATTTAAGAATCTTATCAACAAAGCTCTGGCCTGCGGTATCAATCTTCAAATGAAAAAGGTCAAGGACGGTTGCGGCAATGTTGGCAAATGTTGGTGATGTTTTAAGATCTGTATTGGCTTTGATGTTTTTGCCATAAACAAGATAAGGTACGTATTCACGTGTGTGATCGGTTCCTGGAGCACCCGGATCGCAGCCGTGGTCCGCTGTGATCATAAGTATATCAGTATCTTTCATCTTAGCAAGAAACTCTATAAGTTGTTGATCAAAGTCCGTTGCAGCCTGTGCATAGCCATCAATGTCGCGCCGATGACCGAACTTCATATCGAAGTCAACAAGGTTGATAAAACAAAGCCCATGAAAGTCCTCATTAAGGCATTCGATAGCATGATTCATACCCTCTTCGTTACAGCTCATTGGAATATGGCGCTGGACGCCGCGTGCAGCAAATATATCGGAAATCTTGCCAACACCAATGGTATCAAGACCAGCAGCTGTAAGACTGTCAAGCAAGGTGTTTGCTGGCGGCATCATGGAAAAGTCATGACGGCGCGGAGTGCGCTCAAAGTTTGGATAGGAACCTGTAAATGGACGGGCAATGACGCGGCCAACAGAGTGTTTGCCCGTCAATATTTTGCGGGCAGCCCGGCAGTAGTCGTAAAGCTGTTCTGGTGAAATGATATCTTCGTGTGCAGCAATCTGCAGTACGCTGTCAGCGGAGGTGTAGATGATAAGCGCGCCATCAGCAAGCTGCTCCTGACCGTAGTCATGGATAACTGCCGTACCGGAGTACGGTTTGTTGCAGATGATTTTACGTCCGAAAGCATTTTCGAGCTGCTTGATTACATCTGGGGGAAAACCGTTCGGATACGTTGGCAATGGATGCTCAGAGATAATGCCGGAGATTTCCCAATGCCCAATGGTTGTATCCTTACCCTTGGAGCTTTCGCGCAGTCGGCCAAAGGCACCAAGCGGAGCGGCAATTTTTGTGCCGCAGGCAACACCTTCTATGTTGAAGAGACCAAGCTTTTGCAGCATCGGTGTTTTGTAATTAGTTGAGCTTGCAATACTGCCCAGGGTGTTGCAGGGACCGTCATTATAGTCGGCAGCATCGGGAGCCTGACCAATGCCAAAGCTGTCAAGAACGATAAGAAATACACGATTTGTTTCCATAGTAAACCCTCCTAAATTAAAATTCGGTTGATGCCTTATCTTTTAAAAGTTTTACGGCACTGCTGGCACCAATGCGGGAGCAGCCTTCTTCAATAAATTGTTTCATATCTTCAACCGAATGAATTCCACCCGCAGCTTTGATTTTCACGTTTTGTCCAATGTGTTTTTTGAAAAGCAGGATATCTTCATGGACAGCACCGTTCGTGCCAAATCCGGTTGATGTTTTGATAAAGTCAGCACCTGCGTTTGTTACAGCTTCGCACAGGATGCGCTTTTCTTCTGCAGTAAGGTAGCAGGTCTCAATAATAACTTTAAGAATCTTGTTTTTACCGACTGCAGTTTTCAGTAAATGGATTTCTTCTGTAACTTTAGTATAGTCTTTATTTTTTATGTCGCCTATATTGATAACCATATCGATTTCATTGGCACCTTCAGCGAGCGCTTGTTTTGTTTCAGCCAGTTTGACTTCTGTTGTGTTATAGCCGAGAGGAAAACCAATGACTGTGCATATGTTGATTTTAGTACCATATAGATCGTGAATGCGCTTAACGTAGCTTGGTGGTATACAGATGGAAGCGGTCTTACAAGCAATTGATTCTTCACAGATGGCCTGTATTTCTGACCAGCTGGCAGTTGCTTTTAAAAGTGTGTGATCAACGTGGTTAAGAATGTCTGAACCTTTCATATGAGTGTCCTCCTTAAAATGGTAGTGTCATTTACGTACATACTATGCTTATTTTATCATGTGCTAATTTAATGTTCAAGTATTTATGCTTGAACATTAACAAAAAAGTGTTTTAAGTTTAACAAATCTAAGCGCATATTCATGGCGTGTCTTTCTTAGATAATCGCATTAAATACGAGATCAATAATAAAAAGAACACCAAGGCCATAAGCAATCGGGTGAATCATTTTTGGTTTGCCAATAAAAATCTTTAATATTGGATAGCAGGCAAAGCCAAAAGCAAGGCCAACAGAAATACTGCCTGTAAGCGGAATGAGTACAATGATAAGAAATGCCGGGAACCATTCACTAAAGTCGTTGAACTCAATGAATTGAAGCTGCTGCATCATAATTGCACCTGTAATGATAATGACCGGTGCAATTGCTGCCTGTGGAATATAGCAAAGAAACGGGATAAAAAAAGTAGAAAGTGCGAAAAGGATTGCTGTCGTAATCGCTGTAATTCCAGTTCGCCCACCACTTTCGATACCTGCAGCACTTTCAGCTGCTGCAACCGTTGGACTTGTTCCGAGCAGGCTGGATGCACATGTCATAAGTGAAGAGACCTCAAAACTTTTTTTGAATTTGCTTTTATCCGGTAGAATACCTTCTAGTATGCCCATGGATTCAAATACAATAATCATCGACATTGAGAATGTAGCCAGTGCAAACGGAATACTTGCAATGTGCGTGAAATCAGCTTGTGCTAAAAGAGCTGGATAGTTGCGGATTTCACTTATCGAAATTCCGCTAGTCGTTATGTTTTGAATGTGCAAGATATATCCGACGATACTCGTGATAACAATTGCGATAAAAAAACCGCCGGATATCTTGCGCAAGTAGAGTGCCAGACTGAGCAAAAGCCCAAAAATTGAAAGTAGTGCCATCGGATTCTGCAGAGAGCCCAGCGTGATAATGGAGTTTGTTCCCGCCTGAATAAGCTGTGCTTTTTCCAAGCCGATTTCAACAAGGAAAAGGCCAATACCAACCGTAATGCCAATCTTGAGAGACTGAGGAATTGCTTTGGCGAGAATTGCGGAAAGCCTTGTAAAGGCTACAAGCATATGAACGAGCCCGGCTAAAAGAGAGATGGCGAGTGCCTCCTGCCATGAGAGCCCCATGTTAATAACAATCGTATACGTAAAAAATGCATTTACGCCCATACCCGGAGTTAGTATGATGGGGGCATCAGCCCATAGCCCCATGATAAGGCATCCAATCGTGGAGACAAATATTGTTGCGAAAACGCTAAGTTCAGCTGGAATTCCTGCATCTGCCAGAATCAGTGGATTGACAATGATGATATAGGAAATGGCAAAAAAAGCGGTAAAGCCAGCGATGATTTCATTTTTTATAAGATCTTTTTGCTTAAGTATTTGTGAAAAGGACAGCTGTGAGACAGCTGTCACATTTTCTTTGTTTGAATAATTCATAAAACAATCCTTTCGAGTATAACAGAAAAACGGAGATTACCAGATAAACAAGCCAATTGTAGCGGCTGAAAGAAGTGATACAAGGACACCAGATAGAAGCAGATAAGCGACATTACGTGAAAGATAATCATTTTTTTCTGGACCAACAAGACCTTTAAAAGCACCGATAATCATACCAAGTGTGGAAAAATTGGCAAAAGATGTAACGAAGACAGTTAGTGTAGCCTGAAAATGCGGACTAAAAGTATCTATGATTGGTGAGACATTTAACATGACGACGAATTCATTCGTAATGAGCTTTGTACCCATATACTGGGCGAAAAGATAAGCTTCATTGGCAGGCAGTCCCATAAGCCAGGCAAAAGGAAAAAGAATCGTGCCAAGAATGGCTTCAAGTGTAAGACTTGGATAGATTAGCATTAAAAGTTTATCTGCCAGAGCAGCCAGTGCAACAAAAGCAATGACATTTGCTAAAATAATAAGGATAAGACGGCCTGCACCGAGAATTGAGTTGCCAAGAAAAGAGAAAAAAGGTTCTTTTTCTTTTTTTTCGGTATCATTTTCATTGCTTGCGCCAAGACGGGCCACGGTATCTTCTTCCGGAGAAACTTTTACCGGGTGCAGAAGGCTTGCTACAATAACAGCATTAATAACATTAAGTGGAATTGCTGTTAGAACAAACGCCGCCGGCATCATTTTTGTATAGGCGCCGATAATAGAAGCGGTAACACAGCTCATAGACATCATCGCCAGTGTGAGGTTGCGTTCCATCTTCATATGATTGAGCTGAAGACTGGAAACAGCGAGTGCCTCAGTGTTACCGAGAAACATCATTTCAATCGCAAAAAAAGACTCAAATTTCGGTTGTCCACTGATAAAAGAAAATGCGCGGCCAATCCATTTAATAACCCGGGGAAGCAAGCCAATATAGGTAAGAATATCAAACAGCGGTACAATAAGAAGAATTGGCAGAAGAGCAGATGTGATAAAATCCATCTGTTGTACATGTACCCAGCTTGGCATAGCAAAGCCAATGCCTATATAAGCAACATCGACAAGACCAGTAAAGCCAGCGGCGGCAGCTCTGACAATTTCTGTACCTACGGAAAATTGTGTCAGGAACCAGGAAAGAAATACATTAAGTGCAACCAGTGTCACGATTGCACGCCATTGAATTTCCGATTTTTTCTTTGAAAACAGGAAAGCAATACCTAGAAAAACTAAAATACCGAAAATATTGATGAGTAAATACATGATAATTATCCTCTCTACAACAGCATTTAATTAATATATGGTAGTTTTCGATGCGATTTTGGTTATTTTGTGAAGAGCAATGGAAGGATACTCATAATAAAAACCTTCTTTCATCTGATTCTTTTAATATGTTATGGTAATTAGAATATTCTAAATATAGTTTTGAATATTCTTTGCACAAAACAATTTCCGCGGTTAAACTGTTTTATCTTAGCAACTAAGCTAATTGTATCGAGTTTAAATATTTTTTAAAAGGACAGATGTCCTTTTTGTAAAAAATAATATATAATTAGTAAGAAAGCATTTTTAAGAAAGCGTGAAACCGTATGAAAAATGACATGATGCAAAATGCAAATCTGCAAAAAATACAACGACTGCTGCTTTGTGCTCCCCAGGATATTAAGGAACAAATTGTGGATAAACGTATTGCTGCGGGCAAAACAATTGCCTTTAAAGGGACACATATTGAGAATGTATTTGTTCTTGAAGAAGGAACAATACGTGTTATAAATGAATTTTCTGATGGACATCGCTATAGTTTTGCGCAGCTGATACCGCCCAATTTTATTGGCGATCTCGAAGTGCTGGCAGGACAGGAAAATTATGTGACAACATTGGAGACGGTAACACCGTGTCAAATGAAAATTATGTCTGTGTCAATTTTTTTAGAGCTGCTGTCACGCGATGCAGTATTGCTTATGGCAGTTGCCCGAGATTTAGCAAAAAAAATGTATCCAACGTCGAATGAAAGCGGTACGGTTAAGTTTTTTTCCGGTATACATAAGCTGCAGGCTTATTTGATCAGGGAATATGAGGGTGACGGGGTTTTTTTGTTGAAAAAGAATCGACAGGAGATCGCAGATGAAATTGGCACAGGAGTAAAAACGGTTAATCGTTGTATTAGTAAGCTTAAAGAAAAGAAGCTTATCTGCGTAACAAAAGGAAAAGTACAGATCAATTCAGAGCAGTATACGCAGCTGGTTCGGACGATGGATTGCATTGTAAAATGCTGAGAAGTAGTATAATGCATAATAAAAATAGTAACTTTTGTAAAAATGATAACATTTTATGTTTGAAGTTTAACAAAATATTTGATATAATACTAGATGTTACGTAATTTGTAAAACAGTAAGTACTGTTGCTAATAAAAGTGAGTTTTCCAAAGATAGGGGAAATGAAAACCGTGGGAAAGAAAACAGAGCGATTGAATGGGCTTATTCGTATATTAAAAACAAAAAATGGTGCCACGGTAAAGGAACTGGCCGAGCATGTGGGTGTATCGGAAATGACGATTCGCCGGGATCTGAAGTTTTTGCACGAAAATAATATTGTCAACAATGTCTATGGCGCGACAATCTATAATCCGGCAAACCGTATACAGCAGGTTGACCGCAGGTATGAACTTCGGCAGGAGGTTTTCGTCCATGAGGATGAAAAGATCCGGATCGGACGGGCGGCGGCAAAGCTTATAGAACCGAATGATGTGGTTGTTATTGATGCCGGTACGACAACGGAGAAGATGGCAGCGTATATTGAAGAGGATGCTTCCGTTACGATTCTTTGCAATTCGACGAATGTTCTTTCACAGCTTACGGATAAGAATATGCCGCTTATCTTTGCCGGTGGCTATTATCATGCGGGTACACAGATGTTTGAATCGGAAGAGGGACTTGCCCTCATCAATCGAACACGAACAACGAAAGCATTTCTTTCAGCAGCGGGAGTTCACCGTGATCTTGGTGTGACATGTGCAAATCATTATGAGATACCACCGAAGAAGGCTATGATTAAGTCGTCACTGCAAAAGATCCTGCTCGCAGATGCAGCGAAGTTCGATCTGGTAAAATCGGCAGTGTTTGCCGAGCTCAAGGAATTCAATACGATTATTACAGATAAGACCTTGTCGCAGGAATGGTGCAGCTATATAGAGGCACAAGAGATAGAACTTATTCTTGTATAAAAACGTATAGTATAGTGCGTCTTTTTAATTTTTTGCGTGCAAAAGAAATAGGTAATGAGAAAAATCTGTTGTTAGGTACTATGTAACTAACAGGTAGTACTTTAAATTAAATGGGAATGCTAATACGCAATTGTATATCTAGTCTTGCATCAAGCTGATCCACAAAAATGTTTTTGCTGATTTTTTTGTATTGTACTATTGGGTCTAAAGTTTTATAATAGAAGAAGTAGTTTAGATAAATATAAAAAGCAAGTTTTACTGATTTGTACGAGTGACAGTGAAAATTGTTTAGGCACTTGAGGTATAGGGTTGTTGGGGATTTTCTAAGAAAATGCAGAACAATAGATACGAAAAGAAGTGGCGGAATGGCAAATCTTGGACGGCGCAATGAACAAAACTTACTACATACAGGAACTTTTATCAGACGATTAAACCGATATTTCATGTCGGTTTAATCGTCTGTTTTTGTATTGTAAAAAACATGCATTTAAAAATGATGGGAGGAAAATGATGTTTTGTGCACATATTAACCCAGTGAATTCAAAAAAACAAAGCGTTAAAGAACATTTAGATAATGTATCAAGACTGTCAATGGAATATGGGGCGAAAATTTCATTAGAAGCAACCGGAAAATTAATTGGTATTCTTCATGACATGGGAAAAGAAACAAAAAAATTTGATGCTTATATAAAATACAGTTCAGAACATCCGAAAGATAAATCGCTTCGCGGGTCAATCAACCATTCCACGGCAGGCGCCAAGTATATTTATGATACATTTTACAAGTCCAAAGACCTGTATGATCAATTGACGGCGCAGCTTATGTCAATTGCTGTTTGTTCGCATCATGGCGGACTGATCGATTGTTTGGATTTAAGTGGAAAAGATGTTTTTACCAGTAAAATGACAACGGATAAAGAGATTTTTTATGACGAAGCACTTCAAAACTATATGCTGGAATGTTTGGATAGAGAACAAGTACAGGAATTGTTTTATAAAGCAAAAAGTGAGATAAAAGAAGCTCTGACGCAAATCAGACAAATAGATGATCGTGCTGAATTTGGTCAGTTCGCAATAGGGCTGATTGAAAAATATATGTTTAGCTGTGTGGTGGATGCAGATCGATATGATACCTATAGTTTTATGGAGGGGAAAGAGCCTCCAGCGGAAATCAATCGAACGATTTTATGGAACGAACTTTCAGACAAATTAGAGAGCGCTTTGGAAACGTATCCCCAAAAAACAAAAATTGATGTATTGAGAGCAGACATTTCGTTGGCCTGCAAAAAATTTGCCGTAAACAAGCCGGGAATCTATCAGCTTTCTGTTCCAACAGGCGGCGGGAAAACACTTTCCAGTTTGCGCTATGCTTTAGAACACGCAAAAATCTTTCATAAAGATAGGATTTTTTATATTATTCCTTTCACAACGATCATTGATCAAAATGCCAGGGAAATAAAAAACATTTTGTGCCGGGATGATGTTATTTTGGAGCATCATTCAAACCTTATTCTGGATAATGAAAACGAGGACTATAAGCTTTTGACAGAACGGTGGGACAGCCCGATTATTCTTACGACAATGGTACAATTTCTTGATACCTTATTTAGTGGAGGAACACAAAACGTCCGACGCATGCATAATTTTGCAAATTCGATTTTTATATTTGATGAAATTCAGGCCATTCCAATTAAATGTATTAATATGTTCAATAGTGCCATTAACTTTCTGGCAAAAATTTGCCATGCGACTATTATTCTTTGTACTGCAACACAGCCGCTTTTATCATCACCAAAGATTCATATGCCGTTAAAGTTAAGCAAAAACCCTAATATGATTTCTGATATGTATGGAAAATTAGGCGGATTTAAACGTGTGGAGCTGGTCGATAAAAAAATCGTTGGAGGCTATAGTGCAGCAGCACTAAAAGAATTTGTCCTGGAAATCATGAAGCACGTAGAAAGTGTATTGGTTGTTTTTAACACGAAGAATGCAGCCAAAGAAGTTTTTAATGAATTACAGAAAGAAAATACGCAGCTGCCTAAAGAACAACAATATTTGATTTTCCATTTAAGTACAAATATGTGTCCATCTCATAGAATGAAGATACTAGAAGAAATGAGAGTAAACTTAAGGAAGCAGAGAGTGATTTGTGTTAGTACGCAATTAATAGAAGCGGGCGTTAATATTTCTTTTGGCTGCGTCGTGCGGTCACTTGCCGGGCTTGACAGCATTGCTCAAGCAGCAGGACGTTGCAACCGCCATGGTGAACGGTCTTGCAGCAACGTTTATATCGTCAATGTTCAAGGTGAAAATATTAGCAAACTGGTAGATATCAAAAAAGGGCAGGAGTGTACCTTGCGAGTCTTGGAAGAATTTCGCGAGAATCCGGCTGAATTTGATCAGGAGCTGCTTTCGCAAAAGGCAATGGATCGATATTATAAGTATTATTTTTATAATAGACTAAATGATATGGACTATATACTGCCAAAAACAAATAGCGATAAAACGATGTATGATTTATTAGCAGGTAATCAAAAGGTTAGTGAGATGTTTTGCAGTAGAAATGGATATAAACCGAAGCTGCTGCTGAAACAAAGTTTTAAAACAGCGGGAAATAATTTTCAAGTAATCAATCAAAATACAACAGGTGTGGTTGTTCCCTATGGGGAAGGGAAAGAACTTATTGCGAATATCAATGGCGACTGCGACTTAAACGAATTAAAGCAGTATTTAAAAAAAGCACAGCAATTTTCCGTTAATCTGTTTGAAACAGATAAGAGAAAACTGGAAGAACGAAAAGGCATTGTCGAATTGAAGAATGGAGGGGTACTTGCACTTAAAGAAGGGTTTTATCGAGATGACCTTGGTGTAACCGTCGAGGATGTGCCAATGGAATTTTTAATTAGTTAGGATGGTGAGACTGTTGGAAAAAAGAAATATCGTTGAATTTAAAGTAAGCGGAAGATATGCACTTTTTAGTGATCCGATTAACAGAATCGGGGGAGAAAAATTTTCGTATCAAGTCCCCACGTACCAAGCACTTAAAGGAATCTTAGAAAGCGTGTACTGGAAGCCAACTTTAATCTGGATAATCGATGAAGTGCGCATTATGAATCCAATTAAAACACAATCACAGGGGATTCGGCCTGTTGATTTTAGCGGAGGAAATACGTTATCCATTTATACCTATTTAGCGAATGTTGAATATCAGGTAAGGGCGCATTTTGAGTGGAATTATCATCGTCCCAACTTGGCTAAGGACAGAAATGAGAATAAACACTATTTGATTGCAAAACGCATGATTAAAGCTGGTGGAAGACGAGATGTTTTCCTGGGAACAAGAGAGTGTCAGGCCTATGTTGAACCGTGCACGTTTGGTGATGGTGTGGGGGCGTATGATGTGTATGGAGACCTTTCTTTTGGACTGATGTTCCATGGCTTTGACTATCCCGATGAAACAGGCAAAGATAAACTGATTGCCAGACTTTGGTATCCGGAAATGAAAAACGGCTATATCAAGTTTTTAAAGCCCGAAGAATGCACGATAAAACGAGAACTTTCAAACATGAAACCAAAGCTGTTTGACGAAACGAATTTTAGTGGTCTGGAAGAATTTGCAAAGGAGGGAGAGGCTATTGAGTTGGATTCAAAAACTTTATGATACGTATGAAAATTGCAGCAGCGAAGTCGGTATCGTGAAGGATATCAAGAAAACACCCTTGCTGCCAATCGCGCATTCAACACAAAACGCACAGATCGAGGTTGTCATCAATGCGAGGGGCGAATTTATCCGGGCAAGGCTTTTGGAAAAAGATGAAGCCGTTACCATCATTCCGGTAACAGAGGATTCTGGGACGCGGAGTGGAAAAAATCCGCCACCACATCCGCTTTGCGATAAACTCCAATATGTGGCCGGGGACTATACACAATATGTACATAATAAAAAAGGAAAGGTGTTTTATGATACGTATATCAAGCAGCTTCAGAAATGGTGCAATTCTGTATACGCAAATCCAAAAGTTTGCACGGTTTTCCGCTATTTAGCAAAAAAGGAACTCATGGCTGATTTAATAAAGCAACAGATTCTGATCTGTGATGAAAAGGGTTTCCTGCAAGTGGGCGTGAAGCTTGGGGCGGGGGAGCAAAACGATGCTTTTGTAAGATTTCGAGTGGAAATCCCATTGGCAGATGAATCCGCTGTCTGGCTGGACAAAGAAGTGTACCAGAGCTATATTCAGTATTATACGAGTTTGCAGGAAACTTTAGATTTATGCTATGTCGAAGGGCAAGAAATGGCCTGCTCAGAAAAGCATCCGGCAAAAGTCAGGAACACAGGTGATAAGGCCAAACTCATTTCAGCAAATGATACAAGCGGTTTTACGTATCGTGGACGGTTTTCTGATAAAAGCCAAGTGGTAAGCGTCGGTTATGAAACCTCACAAAAAGCACATAATGCACTGCGCTGGCTAATCGAGAAACAAGGCTATAGAAATGGCGATCAAGTTATACTGGCATGGGGAACCAACGACCAAAATCTTCCGGGGGTTTTGGAGGATACACCAAGTGCCTTGTTTGGGGTGGAAGAATCCCCTGTTGTTTGGACGGAAACCGATTATGCCAAGCGTCTGGCAAGTGCCATTTCTGGGTATCGATGCGATTTGGACATAAAATCGGAAATCATCATTATTGGTTTGGATTCTGCAACAACAGGACGCTTGTCTATAACCTATTATCGTGAACTTAATGGTGATGATTTTCTCAATCGGATTGAAAATTGGCATAAAACTTGTGCATGGAAACATTCTTATAAAAATATACCCGATGGTTTTGATGAAAAAGGAAAAGCGAAATTTAAACGCATTACTTTTATTGGCTCGCCATCACCGAAAGATATCATACTGGTTGCTTATGGAGATAAAGCAAGTGATAAATTAAAAAAAAGTACGATTGAAAGGTTACTGCCTTGCATTATTGATAAAGCCAGACTGCCGTATGATATCGTTAATTCAGCGGTTAATCGTGTATCAAATCCAGTTTCAATGGAAAAGTGGGAATGGGAAAAAGGACTAACAATTACTTGTGCATTAATCAAAAAACATAGATATGATAAATTTAAGGAGGTATGGGCGATGGCGTTGGATGAAAATCAAAAAGACCGAAGCTATATTTTTGGCAGACTTTTAGCGATTGCACAGAAAATTGAAGAATATGCTCTTTCTACAGCAGGCGAAAAAAGAGAGACCAATGCAGAACGGTTGATGCACCAATTTAAATTGCATCCCTACAAAACATGGGGAATTCTTACAGATAAGCTAAAACCTTATATGGCAAGACTTGGTGGAAAAGGAACAAGACTGGTAGAATTGATGACATTGGTCAATACAAATCTTTCATATGAAGACTTTACAAGCAGTAAGAAGCTCGAAGATAGTTATATATTAGGGTATTATTGCCAAAGACAGGTTTTCGTTGAAGAACGAAATTTGAGGATTGCAGAAAATCAAAAAAATAAATTAGATGGACAAAGTGAAGGAGTGCAAGAAAATGACTAATTTTGTAAATAAGATTGACTTCGCCGTGGTTGTTTCGGTAAAAAATGCAAATCCCAATGGGGATCCACTAAATGGGAATCGGCCACGAGAAAATTATGATGGTTTTGGTGAAATTTCCGATGTTTGTATCAAGAGAAAAATCCGTAATCGTTTACAGGATATGGGGCAGGAAATTTTTGTGCAATCGGATGAACGAAGAACAGATGGATTTAGAAGCTTAAAAGATCGGGCGGAAGGCTGCTCAGAACTAAAAAAAGCGAATAAAGATAAAGATGCATATGCACGAATTGCGTGTGAAAAATGGATCGATGTTAGAAGTTTTGGACAGGTTTTTGCATTTAAAAAAGGAAAAGATGATAATTCTGTTTCATTAGGAATAAGGGGTCCCGTTTCTATTCATTGTGCGGTAAGTGTTTCCCCTATTGAAATATCCAGCATGCAAATCACAAAAAGTGTTAATGGAGAAACACAGAAAGATCCAGACAAAAAAAGCTCAGATACGATGGGAATGAAGCATCGTGTTGAGTTTGGTGCCTATGTTATTTATGGAAGTATTAATACACAGCTGGCCGCGAAAACTGGTTTTAGTGAAGAAGACAGTGAACTTGTAAAAAAAGCACTCATTACACTTTTTGAAAATGATTGTTCCTCGGCGCGTCCGGATGGCAGCTTAGAAGTTCATAAGTTGTACTGGTGGAAACACAATGCACAAATTGGGCAATATTCATCAGCGAAGGTTCATAGAAGTTTAACGATTGTGCCATTAGCTGATATTCCTAAAAGCATGAAAGACTATGAAATCTCAATTGTGCCACTGGATGGGCTGACTCCGGAAATCTATGATGGAATATAAGGAAGAAGACTTTTTATTATTGTCAGGAATCCAGCATTTTGTATTTTGTAAACGACAATGGGCGTTAATACACATTGAGCAGCAATGGCAGGAGAATCTTCGAACGATTGAAGGAGAAATTCTTCATGAAAAAACGCATGATGAAACGATAAAAGAAAAACGTAAAGATTTGATTATTTCACGCGGTATGAATGTTTTTTCACGGACAATGGGTATAACCGGGACTTGTGACATTGTTGAATTGCATAAAAACGAGCATGGTGTGAATATCTTTGGCAGGGATGGAACGTATAAACCTATTCCTGTAGAATACAAACGAGGTAAACCGAAAGAAAATGAATCCGATGTGCTGCAACTATGCGCACAGGCTATGTGTCTTGAAGAAATGCTATTATGTGAAATCCCTAAAGGCTTTTTGTTTTACGGCGAAATAAAACGTCGAGTAAAAGTGCTTATTACAGATGAACTGCGGGAACGAGTACAAATTATGGTGAAAGAAATGCATGATTTGTATGACAGAAGGTATACTCCTAAAGTTAAATTATTTAAAAGTTGTAAAGCTTGTTCTCTTACAGAAATTTGTATGCCAAAATTATGTAAAAATCCATCTGTTAGTCATTATATCAAGCGGAATGTTTTTGAGGTGGAAGAATGAGAAAACTATTAAATACGTTATATATAACTTCCCCTAATACATATTTATCCCTTGATGGAGAAAATATTGTAGTGCTGAAAGATGAAGATGAGATGCTGAGAGTGCCACTGCACAATCTTGAGGGTATTGTTGCATTTGGCTATACGGGCGCAAGTCCGGCTTTAATGGGAGCTTGTGCGAAACATGGTATTGCATTAAGTTTTATGAAACCAAGTGGAAGGTTTTTGTCGAGAATTGTAGGCGAAGTTAGAGGGAATGTTATTTTAAGAAAAACACAATATAGATTGTCCGATAATATAGAAGAAAGTAATAAAATTGCTAAAAACTTTATTCTAGGGAAAATTTATAATGCCCGTTGGGTTATTGAACGGGCAAAAAGAGACTATCCGTTACGGCTTGATGTTGATAAGCTGAAATCCGTATCACAAGGGCTTGCCAATGCGTTAAAAGCTGTTGAAGAAAGTGAAGATTTAGAGCAGCTGCGAGGTTTTGAGGGAGAAGCTGCGGTACAGTATTTTAGTGTGCTGGATGATTTGATTCTTCAACAAAAAAAGTTTTTTTATTTTCATTGTCGGAATAAACGGCCGCCTTTGGATAATGTGAATTCTATGCTATCTTTTGTATACACGCTATTAGCTCATGATGTGGCAGCTGCATTAGAAACCGTTGGACTTGATCCGTATGTTGGATTTTTACATCGTGACAGACCAGGGCGGATTTCTCTTGCACTGGATATGATGGAAGAATTGCGTTCGGTTTATGCGGATCGATTTGTCATATCGTTAATTAATAAAAAAGAAATAAATGAAAAAGGCTTTACGAAAAAAGAAAATGGTGCTGTTATTATGGATGATGATACGCGAAGAAGTAT
>JBAYAD010000013.1:0-21703 GCA_041669965.1 Selenomonadaceae bacterium | reverse complement strand
TGGCGGCGTGAAGCGTTTTTTACGGGGATTCATGCGGACTATTTGCAGCATAAATACAAAGATGTCGAAATTGCGGCTTCAATGCCACGCATGCGGCCATGTGCTGCAGGATTCCCACCGCGTGATATTGTTAATGATATAGATATTGTACAATACATTATGGCATATCGTATCTTTATGCCACACAGCGGAATTACGGTGTCGACACGGGAAGAACGCAGGATACGTGATCATCTGGTTCACCTTGGTGTCACAAAAATGTCAGGCGGTGTGACGACAGCGGTCGGTGGACACAGTAAGGGAGAGACTGCCAGTCAATTTGATATTTCTGATACGCGGTCTGTAGCGGAGATGGCAAAAATGATTTACAATGAAGGCTATCAGCCGATTTATAAAGACTGGCAGGCGCTATCATAAAAGCAAATCAGATCGGGAGGGGATTGTTTGAATAAAGAAATGGCAATGGAAAGATTCCGTCAGACAGGACTCTACGCAATAACAGCAGAATGTTTGTCAGCAGGACGAACAAATATCGAGGTTGTTCGCGAGCTGCTTGCTGCAGGTATAAAGTTTTTGCAGTATCGGGAAAAGGAAAAAAAGGCGCGTGTTATGTATGAGGAATGCCGAGTGCTGCGTGAACTTACTCGTGAGGCCGGAGCAGTCTTCATCATTGATGATTTTATTGATCTGGCACTGGCAGTTGATGCCGATGGAGTGCACATTGGACAAGATGATCTGCCGCCGGAAGTTGTGCGCGAACTTGTCGGGCCGGAAATGATCATCGGCTTTTCAACACATAATCCTGCACAGATGGAAATAGCAAATTCATACAAGGACATTGTTGATTATTTTGGTGTAGGCCCTATATATGAAACGCATACAAAAAAGGATGCATCAAAAGCTGTGGGGCTCGATTATGTTCGTTATGCAGCTATGCATGCAGTACATCCTTTTGTCGCAATTGGTGGCATTAAAGAACATAATATTGCAGCTGTTGCCAGAAGTGGTGCATCGACCATTGCTGTAGTTTCGGATGTTGTCGGAGCAAAGAATATTGTCGGGAAAATAATTGCCTTACAGGAAAAAATGAACATGCAATAAGAATTTTAAAAATAAAACAGAGAGAAAATCATAAAGATCAATACGCCAAAAACGGGAAAAATATCTTTATGGTTTTCTTTATAAATCCAGTTAAGACAAAGTTTTGGAGCGAAGGGGACAGCACAGATAATTTGACATATATAGTGTCTGAATGGTATACTATCGGAGTTAAGTATTTTATGAGTATGAAAGACAATCGCGAGTGTCCTTGAGACATTTGAGGAAAGTCCGGGCTCCATAGGGCGATGTGCTGGATAACGTCCAGCGAGGGTGACTTTAGGGAAAGTGCTATAGAAATTTAGACCGCCTGTTTCGGCAGGTAAGGGTGGAAAGGTGCGGTAAGAGCGCACCAGCGGCTAGGTGACTAGCCGGCTTGGTAAACCCCACATGGAGCAAGACCGAATAGGGAAGGGATGATGCTGCCCGCGGAACCTTCCGGGTTGTGTCGCTTGAGTCAGCAGGCAACTGTTGATCTAGATAAATGATTGTCACCGCGGAAGCGGAACAAAACTCGGCTTATTGATTGCTCATAATTTTATTAACTGACTAGGCTGTCGGTATGTTGATGGCCTTTTTTTTATGAAAAAAATTATTTTTGATAGAACGAATATTTAGATAAAATATTTGTTTTGTAAGCAGGATAAATAGCATCTGTGTCGAATAATAAACGAAGTGAGATAAAATAAAATGCCGAATCCAACTCAGGAGCGGGGGAACCAAGTTATTTGGGGTGAATGTTGTTTGTTTTTGTTTTACAAAAATTAACAAGGGGTGGTCTTCTCTACCCTAACCCGGCAGCTAACCTCGTAGGCGAATTAGAGAGAGGAGTGGCTTTTTGGGTAAAGCAATGCGTATATTTGCGCTATCAATGGTACTTATGTGCTGGTTTTCTATCGCGAGCGCCGCATCGATTCGTGTAGGTGATCAGGGCAGTGATGTAGCAGAAATTCAGGGACAATTAGCAAGCTTGGGATATGATGTAGTAGCTGATGGTGATTTTGGTCCGGCTACGGCAGCAGCAGTTAGGTCATTTCAGGCAAAACAGGGATTGGATATAGACGGGCTTGTTGGAGCCTCTACTTACATGGCACTTATGGGGAGAGATATGCCAGAGGTGAGTCGTGGATCGAACTATATAGCACGTCGTGTGGTTCAAACTTCGTTGGATTACATAGGTGTTCCATATGTGTTTGGTGGAACATCGCCAAGTGGGTTTGACTGTTCAGGCTATGTTCGCTATGTGTTTGCAAATGCAGGTATTTCCTTACCACGCACAGCGGATGCACAGTATGAAGTTGGCTATCCTGTATCTACCAGTGAACTTGTCGCAGGAGATCTTGTGTTTTTCTCTACGTACGATTATGGTGCATCCCATGTAGGAATTTATCTTGGTAATGGGAAGTTTATTAATGCGTCGTCGAGTCGTGGAGTAGCAATTGATTCCTTGAACAGTTCCTATTGGAGTTCTTGCTATATTGGAGCTCGCAGAGTTATGTGAATTGTAAATTTTTGAGGAGACAAAGGTCTCCTCTTTTTTTATAAAAAAAGCTGTGCATCCGATTGAAATTGATCAATCGGATGCACAGCTTCTTTATGTATATTATTATTCTGTAAACAAATCATCCCAAAAAGCATATGCACACATTAATAAAATTAAAATAAGTAAAAATAAATCACCCATCAAAATCACTCCTTACAGATTGTTAAACATCTTCAAGACGCGGGTTGGGACTGAACTTGCGTCCGGCCTTTGCACAAGCAATGCCATCAACAAGAACGATATCTGCAGTGAAATCGACATTTGTAGCAAAAATGCTGCTGCCGACCGCATAAACGTCGACAGGAACGTGATTTTCCTCAAAGTGATGAATACGCTCAGGGTTAAAACCGCCAGAAACCATGATTTTGACTTTGGTAAAGCCTTCTTTGTCAAGCGCTTCGCGCACATTGCGGACAAGTTGTTCATTAACACCAGTAGGCTTGAAATGCCCCATTTGCCCGAGGAGTGAAGCATCGACCATTTTATCCGAGGTATCAAGGCGTACACCATAAAGTTTATCACCGAGCTCACGGGCCACAGTAAGACTTGTCTTGACGCAATCATTAGTAAAGTCAACGAGCGCAACGCGGTTGATTTTTGGGTCCATGTATTTATCGAAGAGTTTTGTTGCTTTGAGTGTATCACCGCCGCAGGCTGCAATAAGAGAATGTGGAATTGTTCCAGCTGCCTCGATGTCCCAGCATACGGCGTTTGCTGGAGTTGATATACCACTCATGCCGCCAATCTTAGCTGCATAGCCATCACTTTCCTGAACAGCATAATGATCGAAGCGGGAAGGGAAGAAAAGAACTGGTTTGCCCTGCGCAGCATCGACAGTACGTCTTGTATTTGTTGCAACTTTTGTCTGACGGGCGATAATGCCAAGGTATACAGTTTCAAGATGAGCAAAATCAGCGAGATCACCCTCAATGGTCATGACAGTTTCCCAAGGGGCTATTTTATCACCATCATGCAGAGCTTTGATTTTGATGTTTTCCGGATGAAATGCACAGCGTTTGATAAGCGCAATGGCCTCATCCATACCGCAGAGTACAGCATAGTCACGCTGAAAAATCTGTACGGTTATGCGCGGATGATGATTTGCCTGGTTTAAAATTTCTTGAGTGCGCAAAAAATAAATATCGCTATAGAAACCACTCTTGATCTTTTCTACGGGAAAGTCAAATAAATTTGAATTCAATCTTTTGGTCATAGAATATTCCTCCTGTAAGTATCGCTGGCAAAACAGCAAATACATGACATGTGTATTTTTCAAGTGCATAATACATCTTGTCTATGATACAATAAAACATATAATATAAGCAATAGGGAGATAATAATTTCATGGAAAATATACAGGTCAATTTACTCAAATTACAAAATAAAGAGTCTGTACGGACGGCACTGGCAAATGTTGGCTGTGATCCTGCAGGGACGGCAATCATGACTGAAAAGGCTCTTTTTTATACGATACATGTAGCGCATGTACAGACAAAAGCCGCGAATATTCTCAAGCAGACTTTTTTGGGAAAAGGTGGTGATGCTGCAGTGTCACGTCATACTGCAGACCTTAGTGAAGACTATACGGATGTGCTGATCTTTGCAACTCTATGCCAGTATAAAGCGGCAATTAGACAAATGAAAGTACAGCCATGGGGTCTTCAAAAAATCGCAGAGAACATTGAAGAATTGCTGCAAAAATGAAATGAGTTGCAGGTGGATTTAAAAGTTCAGCAGGAATATCCTGTTTTATAGCGAAAATAAGCAAGTAAGGATAGCATATTATAAAGCGGAGCAATAATGAGGAGTGAAATACTATGTCAAAGATTCAACTTAATAATATTATGTTTTATGGTTTTCACGGTGTTTATGAATATGAACGTGAACAGGGACAAAAATTTTATTTTGACGTAGAAATGAGAACAGCAGATGATAAGGCGGCTGAAACAGATGATTTAAAAGACGGTGTGGATTATATAGCTGTTTATTCATTAGTAAAGGATGTTGTTGAAAACAAGCGTTTTCAAATGCTTACAGCACTTACAGCACATATAGGGGATAAGATATTGGAAGCTTATCCAAATATTGTTTTAGTTAAAACACGTGTGAGAAAAACATCGGTATTGATTATGGGGCCGATTGATTATTTGGAAGTTGAGACAGAACGTAGACGGTGAATGATGGGTTGTATGAAAAGTTTTGATGAAAGTGACTTATTCGAGGGGAATTCAGCATCCACCGGGTAAGTCTTGTTTTATGTTTAATAGGTAAAATCGTCGATAAAAATTCCAAACAATCAATGATTTTAGCTAAAAATGCAAAAAAATCACAAAATTATGTTGCAAATTATGAAAGATGTTTGTATGATAAGATAATGCTATAAATAGGAAGAACTCTTGGTAATCTGTATAGGGTGGCGATGGACTTGGATAAAATTTTTCTCGCGGTGTTACAGATGGTAGGGGGGTTGGGCGGCATTCAGCTGGCCAAACTGATTTCATATTTTGGTAGTGCGAAAGCAGTCTGGGAGGCTTCTGATGAGGATGTCTATTTGAGCAAATGTGTGGATTATCCGGTTGCAGAGCGGCTTTGCTGCTCACGGAAAAAACAGGAACCGGAGCAGCTCGCAGAAGAATGGCGTAAAAAAAATATTAAGCTTTGTTCTATAGAGGATGAGATGTATCCAGCTTTATTGAAACAAATTTTTAATCCACCAATGTTGCTTTTTTATCGGGGAATACTGTATCAGGATGCACAGAATATTGCAATTGTTGGCGCGAGAAAATTCTCTCCTTATGGGCGAAGTGTGGCTGAGGCACTTGGTGCAGAGCTTGCTGCGAACGGGGTTACAGTGATTAGTGGTGCAGCAAGAGGGATAGATACGGCGGCACATACAGGCGCTCTGCGTACTGGAAAAACAGTGGCTGTACTTGGCTGCGGAATTGATGTCGTTTATCCGTCGGAGAACCGGAAGCTGTTAGAGGACATTGCAAAAAAAGGTGCAGTCACTTCAGAATATGGACCGGGAACGCGGCGGGTTGCGGGATTTTTTGCGGCACGTAATCGTATTATTAGTGGTATTGCTAGTGGAACGGTGGTTATTGAAGCAGCCGAAAAGAGTGGTTCACTCATTACAGCGGAGATGGCCTTGAGTGAAGGCAGGGATGTGTTTGCTGTTCCGGGAAGTATTTATTCTGAGCAAAGTAAGGGCTGTCATAAGTCGATTCAGCAGGGAGCAAAGCTTGTCTGCAAAGCTGCAGATGTTCTTGAGGAATATCGTTGGCAGGAAAAAAAGACAGTGGAAATTTCAAAAAAAGAGCTTTCATCAGAGGAAATTGCTGTGTATGAAGTGCTCTCCTTTGAGAAACCATTGCCGATTGATGAGATTATATGCAAATTGCGATGTACTACAACGAATATCGCTTTTATATTATTACAAATGGAGCTGCGGGGAATTGTCCGTGAGGACGCGTCGCATTGCTATGTCCGTGTAGTAAAGGAGGGCATTTTGTGAGTAAAACGCAAAAAAAAGTACAGAAAAAGACACTGGTTGTCGTAGAATCACCAGCGAAAGCAAAAACTATAGAAAAGTATTTGGGAAAGAACTTTATTGTGCGTGCCTCAATGGGGCATTTACGTGATTTGCCGAAAAGTCAGTTCGGAATAGATGTAGATCATGATTTTGAGCCAAAGTATATTAATATCCGAGGCAAAGGTGATCTTATCAAAGCTTTAAAAAAGGATGCAAAGAATGCAGATAAAGTGTATCTTGCATCTGACCCTGATCGTGAAGGAGAAGCAATTGCCTGGCATCTTGCCCATATTTTGGGAATTGATGCGAAAAACGACTGTCGAATTATTTTTAATGAAATAACAAAACCGGCGATTCAGGAAGCAGTTAAGGAACCGAAACCGATTAACATTGATCGCGTGGATGCGCAGCAGGCACGTCGTATGCTTGACCGTATCGTTGGCTATAAACTGAGTCCTTTGCTTTGGCGAAAAATCCGCAAGGGTCTTAGCGCGGGACGAGTACAGTCCGTTACAGTAAAAATAATCTGTGATCGGGAAAAAGAAGTTCAACGTTTTGTTTCGGAAGAATATTGGTCAATTGGACTTAAACTCAGAAAAGAAAAGTCGGCTGTTTTTGATGCGGAACTGATGATAGTTGATGATAAAAAGCTATCTATTAATAATGAAAAAGATGCTGCGATGCTTGTTGAAGATTTGGCGAAGCAGGTTTTTATTGTTAGAGAAGTAAAGAAGCGCCAGCGCCAACGTAAGGCTTCGGCTCCTTTTACAACAAGCAGTATGCAACAGGACGCTGCCCGTAAACTTGGTTTTACATCGCGCAAAACAATGATGCTTGCACAGCAGCTCTATGAAGGTATTGAGCTTGGACACAAGGGCCCTGTCGGTCTTATTACATATATGCGTACCGATTCAACGCGTATCTCTGAGATTGCACAGAATGAAGCACGCGGGTATATCGAGGAAGCTTTTGGTAGGGATTATATGCCGGAAAAATCACCAATATATGCAGTGGGAAAGAAATCGCAGGATGCGCATGAAGCCATCCGGCCAACGAGTGTAGCATTTACACCAGACAATTTGGAAAAGCATTTATCGAAAGATCAGATGAAGTTGTATCGGCTGATCTGGCAGCGTTTTGTTGCCAGCCAAATGATGCCGGCAGTTTATGATACATTGAGTATCACAATTGATGCAGGTGAAAGATATTTGTGCAAAACAAATGGCTCACAGATGCGATTTGCTGGTTTTACAGCGGTCTATATTGGTGTTGAGACAAAGAAAGAAAAAGATGTCATTCTGCCGGAAATTGTGGAAAGCGATGTGCTTGCTTTGCAGAAAACATTGCCACAACAGCACTTTACGGAACCACCACCGCGTTATAATGAAGCATCGCTGGTAAAGATACTGGAAGAAAAGGAAATTGGGCGTCCAAGTACGTATGCACCGATTATCGAGACGATTCTTGCTCGGGGATATGTTGTTCGGGCAGAGAAACATTTCCAACCGACCGAGCTTGGTTTTGTTGTTGTCGATATGCTGGAAAAGTATTTCAAGGATATCGTTGACGCGAAGTTTACAGCAGGATTGGAAAATGAACTTGATGAAATTGCAGAGGGCAAAGTTGAAAAGAATGAGCTTCTCAAAAAGTTCTACGATCCGTTTGCCAAGACGCTTGAACATGCGGAAGAAGAAATCGGGCATGTTGAGCTTCCAGTGGAAGTCTCAGATGTACAGTGTGAGCTTTGTGGAAAAATGATGGTTGTAAAGCAGGGACGCTATGGAAAGTTTTTGGCTTGCCCGGGCTTTCCGGACTGCCGCAATACCAAACCACTATTAAAAGATACAGGCGTAAAGTGCCCGAAATGTGGTGGCAGTATCGTTGAACGAAAGACAAAGCGCGGTCGTAATTTTTATGGCTGCAAGAACTATCCAGAATGTGATTATGTGACATGGGACACACCACTTAAAGAAATTTGTGAAAAGTGCAGTTCTTTTATGTTAAAACATCATTATAAAAATGGTCGTGGAATACTTTACTGCAGTAATGAAGCTTGCGAAAGTCGTATAGATCATCCAATTAATAAAGAACTGGAAAAGATCCGGGAAAAGTCTGAAGCAAAGCGTAAAATTGCAAAAGATGCGGAGGCTGGTGTCAAAACTGAAATAGTAAAGGCAGCAGTAAAAAAGAAAGTGACAAGAAAGAAAGCAGTGAAGAAAGTCACAACAAAGATAAAAGAATAGAGCAGGAGGAACAGTGTGAGAAAAGTTATTGTTGTTGGCGCAGGCCTTGCAGGCAGTGAGGCTGCCTGGCAGGTAGCTGAGCAGGGGATAGATGTTGATCTTTATGAGATGCGTCCGAAGAAGACAACACCAGCACATAAGACGGAGGGGTTTGCTGAGCTTGTTTGCAGCAATTCACTGCGTGGTGCAGGTCTTGAGAATGCAGTAGGTGTACTTAAAGAAGAGATGCGTCGTCTTGGCTCAATCATTATGGAAGCGGCAGATGCAACGAAAGTTCCGGCTGGTGGTGCACTTGCCGTTGATCGTGATGGGTTTAGCCGCTATATTACAAAAAAAGTAACAAATCATCCTCGAATCAATGTTATCAACGAAGAAATTGAGGAGATTCCACAAGGAAAAAATACCATAACGATCCTGGCAAGTGGGCCGCTTACATCTGGCAGGCTGGCAGATAATATTGCAGTGCTTACAGGTCAGGAATATCTTTATTTTTATGATGCTGCGGCACCTATCGTTACATTGGAGTCCATTGACCAGACAAAAGCATATAAAGCTTCCCGCTACGGCAAGGGTGAGGCTGCCTATATCAACTGTCCAATGACAAAACAAGAGTATGAAATATTTTGGCAGGCACTTACTACAGCTGAAAAAACGCAAACGAAAGAATTTGAAAAAGAAAAGTTTTTTGAAGGATGTATGCCTGTTGAAGAAATGGCCAGCCGTGGCTCGGATACACTTCTCTTTGGACCATTGAAACCGGTTGGATTGGAGCACCCGGTAACGGGTATACGGCCCTATGCTGTTGTACAACTTCGTCAGGATAATGCGATTGCAAGTATGTATAACATTGTAGGCTTTCAGACACATTTGAAGTGGCCGGAACAGCGACGGGTATTTGCGCTTATCCCAGGGCTTGAGCATGCGGAGTTTGTTCGCTATGGTGTCATGCACCGCAATACTTTTATTAATGCACCAGAGCTGCTTCTGCCAACATTACAGTTTAAGATGCGGCCATATCTTTTTTTTGCGGGGCAGATGACAGGGGTTGAAGGCTATGTGGAATCAGCTTCATCCGGGCTTGTAGCAGGCATTAACGCAGTAAGGCTGATAAAAGAAAGAAATGCTGTTGTGTTTCCGGCAGAAACAGCACATGGTGCACTCTGCCGCTATATAACGACGACAGGAATGAAACATTTTCAGCCGATGAATGTAAATTTTGGATTAATGCCAGCACTGACGGAGCGCGTTCGTGATAAAAAACTTAAGAAACAAATGATTGCGGAACGGGCGCTTAAGGTCTTGGAAACGTTTAAAGCAGAGCTGATATAAATGTTTTTATGGAGGGGAAAGTATGGAATATGAATTTCATGCGACGACGATTGTTGCCGTAAAGCATAAAGGTAAGATAGCAATTGCTGGTGACGGACAGGTTACTTTTGGGCAGAATACGATTATGAAGGCCAATGCCCGTAAAGTGCGTCGGCTTTATCATGGTAAAGTGCTGGCTGGATTTGCTGGCTCAGTTGCTGATGCTTTTACTTTATTTGAGAAATTTGAGACAAAGCTGGAAGAGTTTAATGGTAATCTTATGCGGGCATCTGTTGAACTTGCTAAGGATTGGCGGACGGATCGTGTGCTCCGCAAACTGGAAGCGCTTCTTCTTGTAGCAGATGCTGATATATTATTGCTGCTCTCTGGCAGTGGTGAGGTTATCGAGCCGGATGGTGAAGTTGCTGCAATTGGGTCGGGTGGTTTCTACGCACTTTCTGCAGCACGGGCAATGGTAAAGCATACGGATATGGATGCGGCAGATATCGCGAAAGAAGCACTGGAAATCGCTGCAGACATCTGTGTGTATACCAATCATAATATCAAAGTTGAGGAACTGGACTAGGGGGTATTTTTATGAATGAACAAACACCTAAACAGATTGTACAGGAACTTGATAAATACATTATTGGTCAGGCAAAGGCAAAGCGTGCTGTAGCAATTGCACTTAGAAATCGTTGGCGCAGCCGCCGCCTGAGCGGGGCAATTCGTGAGGAAGTCATTCCAAAGAACATCCTTATGATTGGCTCGACGGGTGTAGGTAAGACAGAGATTGCTCGCCGTCTTGCCAGACTTGTAAAGGCACCATTTATTAAAGTTGAGGCAACAAAGTTTACAGAAGTTGGATATGTTGGACGTGATGTAGAGTCAATTGTACGTGATCTTGCAGAAACAGCTGTACGTATGGTGAAACAGGAACGTATTCTTGTGGTTGAAGACAAGGCAAAAATTGCTGCAGAAGAACGTATCCTGGATGTATTTGTTCCAGAACCGAAGGCATCAAAGAATCCGATTGGTGTGCTGTTTAATAATAATTCGATGGCAGAAGAAAAAACGGCAGAGATGGAAGAAAAACCGAAATATCAGGCTGGCCGTGAATGGTGTCGTAAACGTCTTGCGGCTGGTGAGCTGGAAAAAGAGCTTATCGAGATTGATGTTGAGGACAGCGGTAAGCCAATGGTTGGAATGTTGGCAGGCTCTGGACTTGAAGGTATGGGGGATAACATTCAGGACATGATCGGCAGTTTTATGCCAAAAAAACGCAGAAAACGCAAAGTAACCGTTGAGGCTGCTCGTAAGATCTTCCTTCAAGAAGAAGCAGCAAAGCTTATCGACATGGAAGAAGTCACAGCAGCGGGGATAAAAATTGCAGAAACAAGCGGCATTGTTTTTCTTGATGAAATCGATAAAATTGCTGTGCGTGGCAATTCTTCGGGACCGGATGTTTCGCGGGAAGGTGTGCAGCGCGACATATTACCGATTGTCGAAGGGTCAACTGTTATGACGAAATACGGTCCATTGCAAACGGATCATGTGTTGTTTATTGCGGCAGGTGCATTTCATACGTCGAAACCGTCGGACCTCATTCCGGAACTGCAGGGACGTTTTCCGATTCGCGTTGAGCTTACGGCTCTTTCGAAAGAGGATTTTAAAAAGATACTTACAGAACCGGCAAATGCACTTTTGAAGCAATATAAAGCGCTTTTAACGACTGAAGGTATAGACCTTGAATTTACGGAAGATGCGATTGATCGTTTGGCACAGATTGCTTGTGATGTGAACAGCCAAACTGAAAATATAGGTGCGCGTCGTCTTCATACAATCATGGAAAAGCTTTTGGAAGATGTTTCTTTCAATGCTCCGGAAATGGAAAAGGAAACAGTAGAAATCAATGAGGCTTATGTAGATGAAAAACTTGGTGAAATTATTATTAACCGTGATTTAAGTCGTTTTATTCTTTAAAGATAAAAGTGGAAAATAGTTAAAAACGGAAAAATATAGTAAAAATTATTGTTTGGTATCTATGATTATTTAGAAAAGTGTGATAAAATGAAAAACAAGAAATATCAAAATATGATATGGAAGCAAAATGTGAAGCTTGAAAGGAAGATTTATTAATGGCAACTTTACTCGAAAGAACAAGAAAAATCAACAAATTACTTCAGAAGTCGGAAAGTGTAGAATATGATGGTATTTCCCGTGTGCTAAGTAATGTAATCGGTGCAAATGTCTATATTGTTAGCAAAAAGGGGAAAATTTTTGGTTATGCCTTTGTTGATGACTTCGAATGTGATCTTATGATTGACAAAGTTATAAATCAGGGCGAGTTTCCAAAGCATTATGTAAACTGGCTGCTCAAAATGGATGAAACGGCGCCGAATATGCGCTCAAAAACAGGCATGTGTGCGTTTTCTGAAGAAACAAAATGTATGTTTGATGGTAAGAATACAACAATCGTTCCAATTTATGGTGTGGGTGAACGCATTGGAACACTTATCGTAGCAAAATATGATGAAGAATTTACTGATGAGGATTTACTGCTGGCGGAATATGGTGCAACGGTTGTAGGTATGGAAATGCTTCGTGATCATACGCAGAAAATTGAAGTTGAAGCTCGTAAAAAAGCAACGGTTCAGATTGCACTTGCAACGCTTTCCTACTCGGAAGTTGAAGCAGCTATCAATATTCTTGGTGAACTTGATGGTACAGAAGGACTTCTCGTAGCATCGAAGATTGCGGATCGTGTAGGAATTACGCGTTCAGTTATTGTTAATGCACTGCGCAAGTTTGAATCTGCTGGGGTTATTGAATCAAAATCACTTGGTATGAAAGGGACTTATATAAAAGTCCTTAATGAACATCTGCTGGAAGAAGTACAAAAATTAAAAAGATAATTTTATAGAGAAGAGAAAAACCTTTTTCTTATAGATGATGGGCCGAATACTTCTGGTTTGATTTGAAGTATTCGGCTCATTGTTGTATAAAGCATTAATGGATAGAGTGATTTATGGTTGGGTTTTGGTTGTTTTATGAAATTACATAAGAACAGAATTTTATAGAGTAAATTTGTGAAAAACGACATTTTAAAATGATACAATAAAACATATATGTTTTTATTGATAGCGTGGGACGAATGTTCTATTTATAGTATTTAAGGGGATTTCTCGCAAAAAACGGTGAAAAAGATGGTATGATTAACAGGAATTTTTATACAAACGTAGAAACTAAGAAATATACAAGTTAAGTAAGAGATAATATATTGAATCGTAGAGAAAGGCGTGAGAAAAACAATGCTGGATGGAATAACGAATTCGTCGGTGATTAATATTTTAGGACAGGGCCTTCAAGCGGCGAATTTGCGCCATGAGGTAATCAGCAATAATATAGCAAATGTGAATACACCAAATTTCAAGAAAAGCGATGTGGTTTTTGAGAATTTATTAGCGAAAGAACTGTCTACAGATTCCAACACGCTGAAGATGACACGGACGCATGATAATCATTTGCCCGTTTCTGTATCACCGGAACTTGTATCTCCAGTCGTAGAACAAGATACTACAACAACGATGCGGACTGATAATAACAATGTTGATATTGATATTGAAATGGCAACTCTTGCCAAAAATAATATATATTACAATGCGATGGCACGTGAAGTTGGTGCTTATTTGACAAAGATCAAGACAGTAATCAAAGGATAAAAAGCTATACATAAGGGAGCGAATGAAAGATGAGCATGTTTGGAGCCATTGATGCTTCGGCATCAGGAATGACCGCCGAACGATTACGCATGGATGTTATTTCAAATAATATAGCAAATGCGAATACGACGCGTACGGCCGAGGGTGGAGCATACCATCGGCGTTTTGTTGTGTTTGAGCCACGGGAAACAAAGCAGCAGAGCTTTTCCAGTATGTTATCGGGAAAAATGGCGAGCAGCAGCCCTGCGGGTGATGGTGTGCGGGCAGTAGGTATACAGGCTGATAATACACCTGGCAATATGGTTTTCAACCCGGAAAACCCGGATGCGAATGCCAATGGCTATGTAGAAATGCCAAACGTTAATATTGTAACGGAAATGGTGGATATGATAACGGCTTCGCGTGCGTATGAGGCGAATGCTACAGCAGTTAATACGGCGAAGAGCATGGCAGCAAAAGCATTGGATATTGGAAAATAAAAGTGAGGTGTAAGCTATGCAGGTAGCAGCATTACAAATGACTCCGGTCACAATGAGTGCGATAAGTCATCTGGGTGAGAGTCAGGCAGCAGAAGAGGTTAAATCCTTTGGTGAATATTTGGGGGATGCATTGAAAATAACAAATAGTTTACAGAAAAATTCAGAGAAGATGGATAAAGCACTGGCAGCCGGGCAGATTAGTGATGTTTCACAAGTTGTGCTTGCCGCTGAAAAAGCAGATATCGCGTTGCAGCTTACGCTTCAAGTAAGAAATAAAGCCATAGATGCTTATCAGGAAATTATGCGGATGCAGGTTTAACTAGTATATAATTCTAATTAGGCGAAGGGATTGAGAGAATGGCAGACTGGAAAGAACAGTATCTGCAGCTTTGGAAGAAGATAAGCAAGCGACAGCGTTATACTATTATCGGCGTAGCAGCACTTTTTATGATATCAATTTTAGGCTGGAGTTATTGGTATGGCAGCAAACCGGATATGGTACCGTTGTTTACCAATATGGAAACCAAAGATGCAGGCGAGGTTGCGGCTAAGCTAAAAGAATCAAAGATTAACTACAAAGTGCAGGAATCAACGGCAGGAACGACAATACTTGTTCCTGCAAAAGATGTACATAACACGCGGCTTGAATTGGCTACACAAGGACTGCCGCGAGGTCCTAAGGGATTTGAGATTTTTGATGACAGCAAATTGGGTGTTACGGAATTTCAAAATAAGGTAAATTATCTTCAGGCTTTACAGGGAGAACTGACAAGGACGATTGAACAGATTGAATCAGTAGATAAGGCCAGAGTCCATATCGTTTTATCAGAGGATAGTCTGTACAAGAAAAACGAAAAACCGGCAACTGCTTCGATTATGTTGAAGCTGAAACCCAATGCACAGTTATCAAAACAGGAAATAAAAGGCATTGTAAATCTTACAGCACATAGCATACAAGGACTTCAGGCAGAAAACATAACCATTGTCGATGATACTGGGAAAATTCTTAACGATCCGGATGAAAATGACGATAAAGGGTTAGGAACAACTACGCTGACACAGATGGATATGACAAAAAAAGTGCAGGATCGCATGCAAAAGGACATCCAGACTTTACTTGATCAGGCTCTGGGTGAAGGGCAGGCTTTTGTAAGAGTCAACGTAGAACTGGATTTTGATCAGAAGCAGATTGATAAGCAGGTGTTTACACCAGTTGTCGATGACTCAGGCATTATCCGAAGCTCACAGGATTCATCGGAAAATTATACTGGAACATCGACGAATCCGGGTGGGCCTGCAGGAACACAGTCAAATATACCAGGCTATGTTGCGACAAATAATAATTCGAACTCAAACTACGAAAAGAAAGAAGCTACAAAGAATTATGAAATCAACGAAGAAAAGCAGCGTGTTATTGCTTCTCCTGGTTCGATTAAACATTTGAATATTGCGGTTCTTGTCAATGATGGTATTGCACAGGCACAACAGGACAGCATTTTGCGTACTGTGACTTCTGCAGCAGGAATTATGACAGACCGCGGTGACACGATCTCGGTAGAACCATTACCGTTTAGCACGCAAATGTCGGATAAAAGAGCTGCTGAGGAGCAGGCACAGCGTGATAAGGAAAACCGTATTTTCTATATGCAGGTAGCGGCAGGACTGCTTTTACTGGCACTTATTCTTGGTGGGGCTTTCCTCTATCGCCGGAAGAAACGTTTGGAAAAAGAAGCCGCCGAAGAAGTAGTAAGGCAGGAACAAATGGAAAAAGACAGAATCGAAGCAGAACGTGCTGCAGCGATTGCAGCAGGCAGAATAGAAGCGGACGAGCTTACAGAAGAAGAGCAGCAGCGGATGACGGAACGTCAGACACTGGAAGAGCTTATTCGGACAAAGCCGACAGAAGTAGCAATGCTTTTGAAGAGCTGGCTTGCGTCTGACGATTAATTTTACGAATATGGGTGTGGTGAGTATATATGTATGAAGCTAGTTCAAGCGAGATGACAAATCAACAAAAAGCAGCCATATTGTTTATTGCGATAGGACCTGAAAATTCGGCAAAATTGTTCCAGCATCTGAATGATGAGGAAATTGAAAAACTTACACTGGAGATTGCAAATCAAAAACAGGTAACGCAGGAACAAAAGACACAGGTTATCAGTGAGTTCTATCAAATGGCTATGGCAAAGAATTATCTCTCTACAGGTGGCTTGGAATATGCGCAAAATCTCTTAGAGAAGGCTTTGGGAACAGAAAGAGCAATGAGTATTATCAATCGTTTGACAACGAGTCTGCAAATTCGTCCATTTGACTTTTTACGCAAGACAGACCCAAGCCAGTTGTTGAACTTTATTCAGAATGAACATCCGCAGACGATTGCGCTTATCATGGCTTATCTTGATCCGGAGCAGTCAGCAACAATTATTTCATCGCTGCCGGCAGAGCGGCAGGCGGAGGTAGCAAAGCGGATTGCCATAATGGACAGGACTTCACCAGATGTATTGCGTGATGTTGAACGTGTTCTGGAAAAGAAATTGTCATCGCTCGTTACACAGGATTTCACTGTGGCGGGTGGTATCAAGGCGATTGTTGAAGTACTCAACCGAGTCGATCGTGGTACAGAACGTACGATTATTGAAACGCTTGAAGTAGACGATCCGGAACTTACAGAAGAAATCAAACGTCTTATGTTTGTATTTGAAGATATTGTTATGCTGGATGACCGGTCATTGCAGATGGTTTTACGTGAAGTTGATAGTAAAGACCTTGCACTTGCACTTAAGGCAACCCCACAGGAGGTTGCGGCTAAAGTATATAAGAACATGTCAAAACGTGCAGCTGATATGCTGCGTGAAGAAATTGAGTTTATGGGTCCGGTTAAGATCCGTGACGTTGAAGAGGCACAGCAGAAGGTTGTCAATGTAATAAGAGTATTGGAAGATAAGAATGAAATTGTTATATCTCGTGGAAAGGGTGACGAAATGATTGTCTAGGGTAATCAAGTCCGCCGTTTGGCGAGATGAACCAAAACTCATAGAACGTCCTGAACGGGAAGCAGATAAGATTAACAACATGTCACAGAAAGATAAAGAGCAGGTATTGTCTTTGCGGCTGGCAGAAATAACAGCAAAAGAAGAAAGAGCAAAGACAATTATAGGTGAAGCCAAGGCTGCTGGTGAGGCAATGCTGGCAGAGGCGGAGCAGAAGAAAGAAGAACTGCTGGCAGCGGCACAGAAAGAGATTGAGGAACAAAAGGAACAAGCACGACAGTCCGGACATGAGGAAGGATTTAAAGCTGGTGAAAAAGAAGGTGCTGAAAGCATCCGGCAGGAACAACAGGGTATTATCCGGTCAGCAAATAAAAAAGCCGAGCATACACTGGCTGTTGCCGACAAAGAAATGCAGAACTACGTTCAGCAGGCAGAAAAAATGATTATGGATATGGCAATGCGCATCGTAGAAAAAATTCTTCCGCAGCATTTTATCGATGCGCCGCAGGTTATTCTGCCGCTTGTGAGGAAGGCTCTATCCAAGATAAGGGATCAGAACAGGATTGTTATACATGTTGCACCGGATAATTATGAATTTGTTCTTATGGCAAAGTCGGAATTTCAATCGATGCTTGAGGGGACTGAGCCTTTAGCAATCAAAGCAGATGATACGCTGGGCAATGGAGACTGTGTTATAGAGTCATCAAACGGCACGGTTGATGCGAAACTTGCTACTCAGCTGGTACTTATTAAAAAATCAGTACAGGAAGTTATGGAATGATAGAAATCGATGTAAAGAAGTTTACGGATGCGATAGATGCCTGTGAATCGATAAAAATGAATGGAAAAATAACGCAGGTTATTGGACTTGTCATAGAATCACAAGGGCCCAAAGTAAGCCTTGGTGAGTTGTGCTATGTTTGTTCCAGAATTGAAAAAGTTGAGCCGATTCCAGCTGAGGTAGTTGGTTTTCGTGAAGGACTTGTGCTGCTTATGCCGATCGGTGAAATGCAGGGAATCGGGCCGGGGTGTGAAGTCATTGCGGCTCAAAAAGTTCTTAAAGTGAAAGTTGGCAGGCAGCTTCTTGGTCGTGTACTTGATGGGTTAGGCGAACCGATGGATGGTAAGGGACCTCTGCTGGGGATGAAAGAGTATCCTTTACAGGCACCGCCGCCGCCACCGCTTTCAAGGTCAAGAATTACGGCTCCGCTATATGTTGGGGTGCGTGCAATAGATGGTGCAATTACCATTGGTTCTGGTCAGCGTATTGGTATTATGGCAGGCAGTGGTGTCGGGAAGTCTACGCTTCTCAGCATGATTGCCCGCAATACTGAGGCCGACATAAGTGTCATTGCGCTTGTTGGAGAACGTGGACGTGAAGTAAAAGAATTTATTGAGCGTGATCTTGGTGAAGAGGGGCTTAAACGATCTGTTGTCGTTGTCGCGACGTCGGATCAACCGGCACTTGTACGTATCAAAGGAGCCATGACAGCAACTGCAATCGCCGAATATTTTCGTGATCAGGGGAAAAAAGTTGTTCTTATGATGGATTCAGTTACGCGTTTTGCTATGGCACAGCGTGAAGTTGGATTGACGGTTGGTGAGCCTCCGGCAACGCGCGGCTATACACCATCGGTATTTGCTCTTTTACCGCGGCTCCTTGAACGGGCAGGAACAAATAATAAAGGCTCGATTACAGGAATCTATACTGTACTTGTTGACGGGGATGACATGAATGAACCAATTGCTGATGCAGTAAGAAGTATCCTTGACGGACATATTGTTCTGTCAAGAGCGATTGCTGCAAAAAACCATTTTCCAGCAATTGATGTCCTGGACAGCGTGAGCCGTGTCATGATGGACGTTGTATCGAAGGAACATTATGGTGCAGCACAGAATATGCGATCACTTATGGCAACTTATAAAGAAGCAGAAGATCTTATCCACATTGGTGCCTATGTAGGCGGTTCAAATGCTAAGATTGATGAGTCTATCAAGAAAATTGATAAGATTAACCAATTTCTTTGTCAGGACGTATTTGATAAGGATTCTTTTGAGGATACAGAAAAAGCACTAGAAGAGATTTAGTGAATTTTTCCGGAGATGGCATATGAAGAAATTCAAATTTCAGTTAGAAACCCTGTTGAAGGTCACAAAGATGAGAAAAGATCAGGCAGAGGTAAGCTTTGCTGAGTCAGCCAAGCTTTTGGAAGAGCAGAGAGAGCAGCTCATCCTACTGAATGAAGAAATGAAACAGGGACTTATAGATTATAATAATCTTACGGATGGAAAGCGGATAAATGTAGGAACACTTATGACGTATAATAGTTTCTTTGCCTGGAAAAGGGAGCAGCTTTCAATTCAGGCGAATACGATCCTGCAGACACAGGCAGAAAAGAAAAAGCGTCTTAAGGAGCTTACAGCAATTATGAACAAGCTGAAAAGTATTGAACAGATTCGGCAGAAGCGGCTGGAAGAGTTTAAGACGCAGGCACTTCAGGAAGAACAGAAGTTTCTTGATGAGGTTGGGTTACAGCTTACAATAAGAGCAGCAAAGCAGGGTGATAAAAATGATCGATCTTAGTGGAATAAGCGAAGTAATGCAGCGCATACAGACAATCGAAAACCGTTTTGGCGTACATCATTCTGGGGGATCTGTAAATTTTCAGCAGACACTGCAATCGGAGATGGAGGGCGGCAAGGTCGCGCCTGAAAACTCACAGAAACCAGCATCTGACAGGACTCGAACGTTTGAAGAAACAGGGGAAAAGAGTGCTTCAAAGAGCATGGTGGATATGATGATTACCTCGGCAGCAAAAAAGTACGGGGTTGATTCGCGGCTTGTTTCTGCAGTGGCGGAAACCGAGTCGGGCTATAGTCCTAATGCAGTTTCGAATTCAGGCGCTGTTGGTGTTATGCAGCTTATGCCGGATACAGCTGCAACACTTGGTGTTGATCCATACGACACACAGCAAAATATTGAAGGCGGAACGAAGTACCTCAAGAATATGCTTGATGATTTTGGTGGTGACGTACGCAAAGCTGTTGCTGCATATAATGCAGGGACGCAGGCTGTAAAAGACTATAACGGTGTTCCTCCTTATGCGGAGACACAGAATTATGTCAATAAGGTGTTGGATCTTTATCGATAGGAATAACCTTGTAAGGCAGGTGATGATATGGCAAAAAAGAAAGAAACTCCAGCGGCAGTTTATTTACCGGAAAAGTTAGGACAAAAGGAAAAACCCGCTCGATCAAGGTGGATATTGAAACTTTTTGGGATTATTTTATTATTGCTGGTTTTGATTATTGGTGGATTTTTTCTTGGAGTCTATATGCGTATCTTTGATACGAATGCAGTGAATGAAAAATTAGGATTGTATAAATTTCCGATTATCGGTCAGTATTTTGTGAAGCCAGTACCTTCAGATGGAATAGCAAATACAGATACTGCCAAGAAGAAGATTGAGGATGTCAAGCCAAACGATAAAGTTCAAAAAACTGTTTCCAAACCGATTGTGCTGACAAAAGCTGAAATAGAGAAACAAATGAAGGTAAAACAGGCAGAAGAGAAAAAACGCATATCAAAACTAGCACGGCTTTATAACGAAATGAAGCCGCAGGAAGCAGCGGATATCATGAATGATATGGATGATGACATGACAATCGCTATTTTGCAAAAAATGGATGAATCTCAGTCTGCTAAAGTTTTGACGAAATTTGATCCGAGTAAGTCAGCACGGCTGACAAAAATTATATACAATGGCAACTTGACAAAGGTACAGGTACAGGATCAACAGACAACAGGACAAACACCATAAAATACAAGCAATGAAAGGAGGTGAAAAAATGAGTACAGATGTAAATGTAATAAGCTTGTCATCACAACAGGCAGCTGCAAATACAAAAGCAACAACAAATACAAAGAATAGCAGTTCAGCAGTAAAATCAACAAAGAGGGATAACAGCGCGGATAATACGCGACCGGATAAGGGGAAAAATTCTTTTGATGATGTACTGGAAACAGCAAAAGAAAGTAAAAAAACGGATACTTCAGAATCAAAAGCAGTGAACAAAGAAGTGAAAACGCCAGCGGATAAAGATGCAGATACTTCAGCTGCAACAGATCTAGCAACAATGCAGCAGCAAAGTGTTGTTATTAATCCCCAGGCTGTGCCTGATGGAAAAACAGTGCTTGCAGAAAACCCAGTAATAAGTGCGCTTCTCAAAGCCGAAGCAGTAACAGGAACAGCAGCATCAAATATTCCAGCGACATCAGGGCAGAAACAATCTGTTGCGGGATAGGCACAGTCTGCCACCGTGTTGGAAAAGCAGCCGGCTGTGGCAGTGTCGAATGCGGCTATTCAATCATCCGTATCAAAGGCTGTACAGAAAAGTGCACAAGGTTCACTTGATGCACTTTTACCACAGACTGAAAGCACAGTAAGTGCTGTAAGTACAAACCAGCAGCTTATGCAGCTTCTTTCCAGTAAGAATAGCGGCCTGATAACGTTGCAGCAGCCGATTGCACAAGCTGCACAGATAGTAAAGGATACAAGCGGGCAGGCAACGGCAGAAAACTCTATCGTTGGCAGTACCGTTATGGCTGAGGCACAACAGCCGGTTTTGCTGGGAAACATAGCACAACAGCCGACCACGGGTAAACAAAATACAGCTGCCAGCAAAAAAGGTGCAGATACAGCGAAGAATACAGTAGTTAACGGTCAAGGTATTCAGGTGACGGTAGAGGATCATACAAATTTACTGGGACAGATGCAGCAGAACGGG
>JBAYAD010000012.1:0-22630 GCA_041669965.1 Selenomonadaceae bacterium | reverse complement strand
TTTATACATTTTGTTTTACAGTTTACAATCTGATACCTCAATCCACCGAGACCTCGATAGAAAACTCTTTTGTCCTGTCATCTACCGATTCAGAGCAAAATAAATTAAGGCACAATAGAGATTAAGCTGCTCAGCTTAGCCTCTATTGTGCCCATATGTGCCCATATCCATGACCACTTGATGGTGTGCATACCGCACAACCCTTGATTTTATTGGTGGAGATAAGGGGGTTCGAACCCCTGACCCCTTGAATGCCATTCAAGTACTCTCCCAGCTGAGCTACATCCCCACATAAAGTTTCCAACTGGAAACATCTTACTCTTATTATAATATATTCCATTCACTTTATGCAATACCTTTTTCTTTTATAAAAACATTAAAATCGACACAAAAAGACGCTGCTTCTCGTGCCGATTTTATAGATTTTCTAGTGATTACTGCGTAATAATACGTCCAAGGCGCGTACCGGAAATATAGTTCCATATCCATTTAATGATAACAGTTGTGTTGGAATGACCACCCGCAAGGCGCATAAGATGTACTACCATCCATGCCGTCCACGCTATGAAGCCTTTGCTCTTCATAATCCCCTTAAACATGACAGCATCACCACAACCAATAGTTGCCATACTGCCAACATCATGATATTCAAAAAGTTCCATTTCTTTTCCCTCAATGGCATGCATAATATTTCTTGCACATACGGCAGCCTGTTGTGTTGCTACGGGTGCAATCGTTGCCAATGGTCGTTCTCCCTGTATGAAATTCGCACTATCACCAATTGCATAAACTTCGGGATGTCCCGGAACTTGCAGATTTTTACGGACAATAACACGGCCAGCACGGTCTATTTCTGCCCCAAGTTTTGCTACAACAGACACAGCCTTTACACCCGCAGCCCAAATAACAGTCTGCGTCGGTACAGCTTCACCGCTCTTGAATATAAGCTTCATTCCGTCATAATTCATCACCTGCGTATTCAATCGAACATCCACTTTTTTGCTGCGAAGAACATGGACCGTTTCATCGCGGAGACTTTCCGGCATCATTGGAAGCACACGGTCCGTTGCCTCAATGAGTTTGATATCAACTTCGGAAAAGTCAAGCGTATGATATTCCTTTTGCATAACCGAATAAATGAGCTCTGACAATGCTCCAGCTTCTTCAATGCCAGTAGGTCCACCCCCAACGCAGACAAACGTAAGAAGTTCCCGACGCTTCTGTTCATCCGTTTCTTTTGCTGCTTTTTCAAATATACGTAAGATATGATTACGAATCTTTACAGAGTCAGCTAATGTCTTCATTGCAAAAGCGTTTTCTTCTACAGACTTTAATCCAAAGTAATTTGTTGTCGCCCCAGCTGCAACAACAAGATAGTCATAATTAACAGTCCCTTGATCTGTAATAACCTTTTTTTCCTCAAGATCAAAGTCTGTAACATTTCCTAAAAAGAAATCTACGTTTTTATATTTACGAAAAAATGCTCGGATTGGATATGCGATTTCATCTTCCGAAAGTACCGCTGTAGACACCTGATATAAAAGCGGCTGGAATAGATGATAATTGTTACGATCAATTACAGTAACATCAACCTCTTTGTTTCCAAACGATTTTGCTACTTTAACACCACCAAAGCCTGAGCCTATAACTACAATATGAGGTCTTTTCCCTGCATTTTCATTTAACATTTCTATACGCCCTTTCCAAGTTTTCATTGTTTATAATTGTTTTAAAGTGAATTAATTCACTTTAATTTAGGTTTAACGAATTATAACGTTGTATTAAGTGATTCATTTCACATTTATAAGTTACTACTTTCACAAATATTTGTCAAGAATATTTATTTTAAAAGCAGCTTTACATCCCAAATAACTACATTTTTATACATTTTATTGCATATTTTCTCTTAAAAAGAGATTAAATTGTTTATTATACTATTATTATTGTATATAGCTAATATGTATTTACTATTAGATAGGATTATTTATATGTATTTTATATTTTTTTGTATTATTGTATGTGAATTATTTATCAATCATATTTTTTGCTTTTATTTTATGCAGTTTTATTTATAACTATTGCCAAAAATTATACATTTTGTTTTTATAGCCTAACTTCTTCTAATCAGCTAAATAAAAAACGAAATGTCACCTTGCAACATTTCGTCTAATTTTATTCTATTTTCTATCAAAAGAAGCAACGCGCTTCTGTACTCGAAGCAATCTTAGCCCCAGAAAAACAGCTCCGGCTGCAATTCCGCTAATAAGTCCAATCCAGTAGCCATAAGGACCATAACTAAAGAAATTGGCAAGAACATATCCTGTAGGCAGCCCAATAATCCAATAGGACACAACCGCCAGGATAAACGTAATCTTAACATCCTTATAACCACGCAATGTTCCCTGTAGTGGTGCATTCACGCCATCCGAAACCTGCAGACAAATTGCATAGGCAAGGAATACTTGCAACAATTTTTTTACAAAATCGTCATTCGTATACAATGCTGCAATATCTGCTCTCAAATGAAACAGAATCAATGCCAAGGATGTAGTAAAGAGTAGTGAAAGTATAATTCCCAGTCGGCTATACTTTCTCGCATCTGCAAAACGTTTAGCTCCGACCTCAAAGCCAACAAGAATTGTAAGCGTCATACTTATGCTTAACGGTATCATATAGGCCATCGTTGTAAAATTCAATGCTGCCTGGTGTGCAGCAATAACACCCGTACCATAAACTGTCATAAAAACACCGACTGCACCAAAAATACTTTGTTCACAAAACATCGCACTACCGATTGGAATCCCAATAAAAAGCTGCTTTTTCCATTCAGCAAAAACAGGCCGGGAAAAACATGTAAAAATTTTATATCGGGAAAATGGCCGTATAAAAAAAATTGCCAATACATTGAGCAGCAACATAAAATAAAAAGTAATTGCTGTTCCTACACCAGCACCAATCCCACCCAATGCGGGAAAACCATATGCACCAAAAATAAAAAGATAATTCATTAGTATATTAAATGGAACTATAAAGATCGTAATCATCATTGTCAAACGTGTATAACCAAGCGCATCAATAAAATTCCGCAATACACTTGCACAAAAAACCGGACATAAACCAAAAGACATAGCAAGAAGATAGTAGCTGGCAATTCTCGTTACTTTCGGCTCCAATTGTAAATAATAAAGAAACTGCGGTATTACGAGGAAACCAAGAAGAATCATCCCCACGGCCAAAAAAAAGGCCCAGTACATTCCCTGCGTCACAACAAACGCAATTTTATTCTTTTCACCCGCACCATAAAGCTGTGCAATTGTAGGTGTTAGCCCTGAAATCACTCCCATTATACTACCAAAAAAAGGCATAAAAATATTGACCCCCACAGCTACACCGGCAAGATCCTGTTCACTTACATGCCCGGACATAACCGTATCACAAAATCCTGTTGATACAATTGCAATCTGCGTAACAAAAATCGGCAGCAAAACAATGAAGAACTCTCTTGTTTTTTCCCAATAATTATATGTTTGTTTCATATTCTCTCCTATAAAAAAAGAGCTGCCTTCAAGCAGCCCTCCCTGCACAACAATCTATTTAAATCAACATCATTGATTTTCCTTTTACTGCTTTTTACCAAGACAGCATTTTTTATATTTTTTACCACTTCCGCACGGACATAGATCATTACGTCCAACCTTAGAACTTCGAGGTACAAACGCCACAACATTACTTTCTTCTTTCTTTGACACACGCGATACATCCATTAGATCCTGTGGGGTATGTCCCTTCAAAAGCCACAAATGTGACATATTATTGAAAGATGTCAATAGTGGTACAATAGCTTCACCAATTCCCGCCTTTTTAAATATACCAAGTGAATCCAAATATTCGATAACGTCCTTCATAACTCCGCCATTTTGCAGAATGATCGTAATCTCACCGACAATATCTGCTGCTTCAAGAACTTCATACTTCAGTTCTTTCATAAAAAACTGTGCCAATGCCTTGTATGCATCGGTCGCTTCAATATAGTTTACTTCACCCGCTTCGTAGACCTTATCATATGGGAGTTTTTCATAATCAATATTCGCTCGTTCAGTCTGTCCCTTCTCAATTTTATCCGGATCAAGTACCGTATAGTAATACATACCATGCTGTGTACTTACCACATTGTCCTGCCAGCATGCACCATTGAACATAACCCCCATAAAATCGGCAAATTTCAATGTATCTTCTTCCTCCAAATACCCATTAACCATCGAAAAAAGCTTATCATAATCAATAAAACCATAGTAAAAAAGCAGCCCTGTCGTAAGACGCATGATCTCATCATTTACTTCAATCGCCTTTTTATAAACAGGTTTATCCAATTCTTTATAGACTGCAAGAATTTCTTCTGGCATATACCAAGCCATCTTATCCGCCTTTGCTCCATTTGAGAGAATTCCCAGGCAACGCATATAATCAAGACGCACATCCTTTTCGCTCAGTTCTGTTGTCAGACCATCATTGCTACAGATCACTGTCAAAATATCATATTGTTCAATCCCGATTGTCACAAACCACTTTTTAGAAAACTCAATGACTTCCTGAACAAGAACAGCTGCCATGTCGGCTTTTTTCAATGTGCTGATTCCGGACACACAAAGATTATAACGAATATCATCAAGTTCCTGCTTTGTCATAGCCATAAGCGTCGTAAGCAAGTCTCTTTTCTTCGGTACACTGCGCCGCATGATCTGATTATAGCGCTGTTCACTTTCTTCTGCTAAAGCTTTTTCCAACTCTTTAAACGCTTGATCTCTATCATTATTTTCCTTCATTTCATAAAACCTCACATTCACACACGAAAGCCTTATCTGCAGTAATTCTACCGCGATAAGGCTTCTTGTTTCTTTCTATCATTTTAATACAAATCCCTTGCCTGCGTCAAGGATTTCGCCGATAAAAACAGCTACTAGCTATCAAAAAAGCCTTTTATGCCATTAAATATACCCAAAGCTGCCTTTTTAATACCCAAATCTGAATTCAAAAACTTTTCTTCTCCTGCATTGGATACAAAAGCAACTTCAGCAAGTGTTGCTGGCATATTCGTATGCTTGAGAACATAAAAATTACAGCTCCGTGTCCCGCGATCATCCGTTCCCAGTTGTGCCAGAATACCAGTCCGCACAGTATCAGCCAGCCTCTTTGATGCCACTGTACCTTTTACATAATAATACGTCGATGTTCCTTTTGCTTCCCCGCTTGAAAAAGAATCCATATGAATGCATACGAAAACATCTGATTTGCTGTTATTTGCTACATCGCACCGTGCCTGCAGCTCTTCAATATCATTTGCCGCTGTATGCTTCGATGATACTTCCGTATCCGTGGTCCGTGTCATGAACACCTTTGCTCCGGCAGCTTCAAGTATACGCTGCAGCTCTTTTGAAATCCGTAATGTTATACTCTTTTCCGTGACTCCTGTTGGCCCGATTGCACCGGAGTCTTCTCCACCATGCCCTGGATCAATCGTAATCTTCTTACCAGAAAGTCCCGGTGTATAGACCGGTTCTTCGCCTAATGTACCCATATCCGCTTCTTCTTCCGGTATAGATGATGCTGCCGTTGCAGGCTCAGTTGCTGCTGGTTCTTGTACTGGAAGCTTTATCTTTGCACCAGATGAACCTTTCTCCAAGTTGCCAAAATCCAGAACAACACGATATGGTGATGCCCCCCCTGTTAAGGAAAAGACATCATAATTATTTTTACCAACACTCGTCTCGACAACAATGCGCACAGTATTCTTATCAAACTGTCCAACTCGTATTTTCTTCGCAAAACGACTGTCTATATCTGTAGCACGTGCAACATTTGGACTGAGCCATGCTTCGGAAAGGTTAACGACAACGCGCGTCGGATTAGACAACACAATTGTCTCATAGCCAACTTCACCTGTCGTATCCACAACAATGCGCACTTTATCGCCATTTACATGTACCCGTATGCCCTTGACCTCAGCCTTACCCGCCACAGAATTATCTAAACTTGCAGCCTCCGCCATTGTCGGAGACAAAAACATGCTCCATATCATAAAGAAACATATGAAAAAACGAATCATACGACCCCTCCAAATCTGTGACCTGATAACTATTCTTCGTCTATTATCCTCTGTATACGAGCAAAATGCAAGTCCCAAGTCTCACCAGCCCATACTTACAGCATATTTTGCAAAAATGATTTTGTCCGTTCTTCTTTTGGTGCACTAAAAATTTTTTCTGGGGTACCCTGTTCTACAATATTTCCATCAGCCATAAAAATAACATGATGCGCTGCTTCACGGGCAAATGCCATTTCATGTGTAACGACAATCATCGTCATATGCTCCTCCGCCAGCTGCCGCATAGTTTTCAGTACGTCTCCCGTAAGCTCTGGATCAAGTGCTGAGGTTGGCTCATCAAAAAGCATGATATCCGGATTCATTGCCAGTGCCCGGGCAATTGCTACTCGCTGCTGCTGTCCACCTGAAAGACGTGCCGGATAGGCATTGCGTTTGTCATAAAGACCAACCTTGCGCAGAAGCTCCTCCGCCACAGGAATAATCTCATTCACCGCTACGTGCTTAACATGTACAGGCGCTTCAATAAGATTCTCCAAAACCGTCATATGCGGAAAAAGATTGAACTGCTGAAATACCATCCCCATCTTGCTAAGTATTCCCCGTGATAAGGCCGCGTCTGCATAGGCAGCGCTGCCTGCACTATTTTCTACAACAAGAAAGTCTCCTTCAACCTCTATAGATCCGCCGTCAATACTTTCAAGACGATTCAGACAGCGCAGCAGTGTCGACTTTCCCGATCCACTTGGCCCGATAATTGCAAGGACCTCACCCCGATTTACCTCAACGTCAATTCCTTTTAAAACCTCTAATGCACCAAACTTTTTATAGATCTGATGCATACGAATCATAACACTATTCTCATTCGTCGTATTTTGCATAGTGAGCCTCCAGTTTCTTAAATATCCATGTCAGCACAAACGTCATCGCCAGATAAAATACACCTGCAACAACAAATGGTGTCATATCAAACTCACGCTGCACGATTGTTCGTGCAGCGCGCAATAGATCATTCATTGCCAAAATATAAACAAGTGATGTGTCTTTTACAAGATTAATGGTTTCATTGCTGATTGGCGGCAATACGCGGCGTACCATTTGTGGGATAATAATTCGGCGCATCGTCTGCATATAAGTCATTCCCAGAGTTTTTGCGGCCTCATATTGGCCTCTTTCAATTGACTGAATACCTGCTCGAAAAATCTCAGCAAAATATGCCGCATAGTTCAGCGTAAATGCCAAAAGTGCAGCAACGATATCCGGCAGCATGATGCCAACCATTGGCAGTGCAAAATATACAAATAAAAGCTGCAGCATGAGCGGTGTGCCACGCATAAGCCAAATATAAACCTCTACAAAAAAGCTTAACGGCCGCAACTTTGATAGTCGGCCAAGTGATGCCAAAAGCCCCAGCGGTAATGCCATAACAAGTGTGATAAAAAAAATCTGCAGTGTAATCTGGCTGCCATCGAGCATCAGCATAACCGTTCCCATAAGTTTTTCCATTTATTTCTCTCCTTCTTTAACGCAAAAAAGCAGCAAAGCATTAATAGGAACAGTTTACAGCAAAAAACAAAAAAAAGCAAAAAGGCAGCAGTGAAATTACTTTTCTGCTGCATCTGCATCATATTTTTTCTTTGCCTGCTCAAATGCGCCCGCCCATTCATCGAGGAACTTTTTTACGGACTTCTGCCCTGTCATAACCGCCTGGATTCCCGGACTACCCGAATCAAGAATCGAACGATAATTCGGCAGATACATCGGTGGTTCATAGAACTTCAGTTTCGGACTTGAAAGAATCTCTGCTGCAAGCTGCATATGCGGCAGCTCCTGCACCCAGGATTCCTTGAGAGATTCTTTATTAGTTGGAATCTGCCCAATGCTCTTGTTCCAATAGCTTTGACTGCTCTGTGAACAAAGAAAACTTATAAAACGCCAGGATTCTTCTGGATGATGTGTCATCTTAAAGATTCCGTAACCATCGACATTATTTGCCTCCTGCATAATCGATCCGTCCTGTGCCCGCGGGAGAATCAGTGCTTCATATTGTCCGGGCAGCATAAACTTTTTATGTGATGCATAAGAACCAATATTATGTTGAACCATGGCAACAGACCCCGTATCAAAAGCGGCAATCATTTCCTGATAACCATTCGTGATATCACTTGTAGATGTATACTTGCGATAGAGCCCCAAATATTTCTTTACAAACTCAACATGCTTTGGATCATTGATCCGACATCTGCCATCCGCCGTAAAAAAATCCTTATAGCCCGAGTACGCAAACATCATACGCAAAAGCTGCATACCCGCTCCATCGCCACCGCGAATCGTAAAACCATAACGTCCTTTTTCCCTATCCGTCATGCGTTCTACGTCCGCAAAAAACTCATCCCATTCTTTTGGCGGCTTAAGTTCTGCCTGATCGAACCAATCCTTACGATACCAGAGAATCTCCAGACTCATGGTGTTTGGCAGCTGATAAAGTTTTCCATCCTTTGCCAATGCACGATTCGCATCAATTACAGTCGAAAGAATCTCATCTTTCTCTTCCCATTTATTAAAATAAGGATCCAACTTCAAAAGTACATTTTTATCATAAAATTCTGCAATCCAGCTGCTCTGTACACCACATACATCCGGAAGCTCATTTGTCGCGATTGCCGTATTGATCTTCAACTTTGCCACCTTCTTTGGCATACCGACATACTCAACATGAATATCCGGATTTTCACTCTCAAACTTTTGAATAAGCACCTTATAATATCGTGTCCTGTCAGCGGCGGCATTTTCATCCCAAAATACAATATTTACTTTTTTCGGTGCTGCAGCCGTCTCTATAACTTCCGCTTCCTTTCCACAACCAGAGAACAGCATACAGAGTCCCAGAAGACTGATAAGAATTCCCTTCCTGATTTTTTCCATCCGCATTGTAGCTGTCACTCCGACTTCAATTTTTATTTTTGAATTCTACAGGGGAAACTCCTGCATATTTCTTAAAACAAGCACTAAAATACTCTGGACTACTATAACCAATTTTTTCTGCAATTTCATAGGTCTTCATATTTTGACAACGCAGCATTTCCTTTGCCTTTTTCATACGAACCTGAAGCAAAAATCCTGTAAACGTGATATTTTTTTTCTTTTTAAATAAAACACTAAGATAAATCGGATTCATATGAACGTATTCCCCAATGTCCTGCAAAGAAAGGCCATGTTCCGCATAGTGCTCTTCTATATAGGAAGTTACTTCTTCAATGAGCTCACTCCGGCCGCTTTCATTTTCTTCCACCATGAACTGTCCCAACGAATCAACAATCGTTTTTAGAAGTGCAATGATTTCATGAATCGTCGGCATCTGGTTAATCCTGCTATAGTAAACCGGCTTCTTTTCCTCCCAGACAGTTCCCCACTCTTTTGCCCAGGTATCCGCTCCCTTGAAAAGCGCCAACAGTAAATCAACTGCCATAAGGCGCACCTGTGGCAGTGATGGGCGTTTTGTCTGCAAGCTATACTCAATATCAGAAAGGCACTGCAACGCATCATCAACAAGCCCCAGGCGAACTTTATCGACAAGATCATCATCGGCTACTTCAATCTTTGACTTACGCACTTCATTCACAAGAAAATCAATATCTGCAACGGAAATTACTTTATCCTTTCCCATAACATGACGAAAGTTCAGCACGTAACGAGCTTCGGCATAGGAGGAATGGATTCCATAGAGTCCATGCCAAATCCCACCCAAAGCGAGAGTCAGTGTTCTGTTAAATTTATCCCTGATTGTTACCCTTATTTTTTCTGCAAGTGCCAGCGATTTTTCTTTCACGAGTGCCGTATCCTCATCACTGCTGTAAACAGCAACGAGTTCATCCCCCTCCATTGCGAATATACCACCATCTGCTTCCGTATAGAGAACTTCTTCGCAAACCCTGCCCACACAGATTTTCATGTATTCCCTTGTCGCCGGATCCGTATTTTCATAATACCCATCAAGTTTAATAAGCAAAACAACAAAATTATTTCCCTGTAAACAAAGATCAAGTGTTTGTGCCTCCCGCCGCAGTCCTTCCTCTGTTTCCTGACACTGAAGAATTTTTCGTAAAAGCACCTGACGAAGAAAAGGCCTTGCTTCATTGATTTTTTGCTTTTCTCCATGAGCAGTGTCCCATTCTTTGGCTGCCTTTTTGACTTTTTCCAGTAAAACACTGCGATCCACTGGCTTTAGTAAGTAATCAACAACACCAATTTTGACGGCTTGCTGTGCATAATTAAAATCCTCATACCCTGTCAAAAAAATGAACTTTATCGCCGGATAACCTTTTTTTGCCTGCTCTGCCAGCTTAAGACCATCCATAAACGGCATTCTTATATCTGAAATAACAATCTGCGGCTCCTGTTCTTTGATAAGTTCTAACGCCCGCTCGCCATCACCAGCTTCACCTACAAGCTGAAAACCATTTTTTCCCCACGGAATCGTTGTAACAAGACCTCTACGAATAATACGATCATCATCAACAATTAGTACTTTATGCAAATCAATCACCTTCCAGTATTCTGCAGGGGATCGTCACCTTGATACTCGTTCCCATATGCAGCTCACTCTGAATTTCCAGCCCGGCTTCCATTCCATAATGAAGCCGCAGCCGCTCAAATACACTGTATACACCAAATCCTACTTTTTTAGGTGTCAAACGGGTCTCAGCAAGCCCTTTTCTAAGCTCCTGTAATCTTTCCTCCGACATACCCACACCATCATCTTTTACTTCAAAATAAAGGATACCTTCCTTCTTGCAGCCTGTTACAAGAATTGTCCCTTTGCCGCGTTTTTCCTTCACCCCATGATAAATTGCGTTTTCTACAAGTGGCTGCAGTGTAAGCTTTATAATACTATACGATAAAATTTCCGGCTCCATTTTGATTTCATACGAAAACTTATCACCATAGCGCATCTCTTGAATAAACAAATAACTTCGAACATGTGAAACCTCTTCCTCAACCCGAATAATCTCATTGCCACAGCTGAGACCAACGCGAAAAAAATTCGCCAGCTCTGTAATCATGTTACTTGCCTCATCGTTCATTCCCATATCACAAAGTCCCTTGATTGAATACAATGTATTATAAAGAAAATGCGGATGAATCTGCATCTGAATAACCGACAATTCCAAATGACGCTTCGTATTCTGATCCTTATTAATCTGCACCATGAGATTTCTGATATGCACCATAAGATCCTCAACACCCTGATCAAGCAGCTCAACTTCATTCAGCGGCTGACCTGATACAGGCCCCATTTTGGCTCCGCGAATCTCCTTCATTCGATTGACAAGACCTGAAATTGGCCGCGTAATATAATTTACAAGCCAGTTTGTCAAAAATACAGCGATAATCATGAGAAGAATAATAACCCCCAGTGTTGTATATTTTATATACTCTACCTTATCCAGAATTGACTCCCGCGTAAAGACCGCTGCCAGTTTCCATTTATTTGTTGGTAATGTATCATAAATAACAATAAGTTTCTTCCCCTGCTTATTATCAAACTCAATACGGCCTTCCTTTTCTGTTGTCTCTTGTAGAAGTTTAGCCGTCTTTGCATCCACCATAAACTCATCTTTAATATCCCGAAAAGTACTTACGCCCTCCGGGCTCACGAGCATCAAATAGCCATTATCATCAACGAGTGAACGGCCAAATACTTTTTCAAAAAAATCATACCGCAGTCGGAACAAAATGATTCCATTTTTTTGTGCCTGTTTACGACCAAACAACTTGAATACATCAATGACTTGATCCGATTCCGCATTTTCCCGGATACGTTTTGGCAGAAAGTTCTGCCAATAAACATCATTAAGACTATCATTATAAGCATTTCGATAGTGATTATACGTAAAACCAAGCATCGTATGATCATAATCACCACGAAAAAAAACAAATTTTCCATTATTAAAATTAATATAAACTGAGTCAACAATCGTACTGTTAAATAAACGTACCGTATCAACATGCGCCTGTATCTTCAAATAATCTTCTGGCTCAATATCTCTGGCCCTTTCATTAAGGATCTTCAGTATATCCGGATCATTTGATAAAGCAACCATCTGCTCAAGCACACCACTAAAACAATTATCTGTATAAATAGTTGTCTGATACACCACGTTTTTAATATCATTATAGACACTTTCTTCAATTTGCCTGACTGCTAAAACGTAAGAAACCGTTCCCGTAATAAAAATAAAGAATATAATAACAGGTGTATAAAAAGTCAAAACTGTAGACTTAAATGAATATAAAAAATGTCGGACAAAAAAATCAGCGAGTCGTACCCGCCATAATTTAAGCCATGCAATCACGTCTTTATCACCTCAGTTTCCGGCATTTGCTTGTAAGTGTTTACATTATATATAATATTTATTCTATCATATTTTATCGTATTTATACATACTTTCTTTTATAAAAAAAGAGTATCACCTAACGTGACACTCTAATTTCCTGGACTATCTATTGTTTACTTTTTTATGATATCCTTACCAAACCATTTTTCTGAAATCTTGCCCGCCGTACCATCTTTAATCATTTCATCCATGACCTGCTGCACTTCATCACGAAGCTTCTGATCATCCTTACGGAATGCAATCCCAAAGGTACTTACCGGACCAATAACAGCATCTGTTGCCGCAAGCTTATCCGGGTGCTTGCTCATATAGTAACGCCCCGTAATTTCATCTGCAACAATTGCATCAAGACGACCATTTTCAAGATCCATAAACGCTGAGATATAGTCGGAATACTTCTTGACTGCCTTAACGTTTGCCTTGAATTCCGCATTACCATCAATATATTCTTCTGCCGTACCACCACTCTGCGTACCAACGGTCTTCCCCTTCAAATCTTCTTCTGTCTTAATAGGCGACCCTGTCGCTACAAAGATGATTTGGCGATTATCCATGTATGGGTTACTAAAAAGCATATTTTCTTTACGTTTTTCTGTAATGTCAAGACCATTCCAAAGAATATCGACACGACCGCTTTTGAGCTCCGCTTCTTTACTCGACCAGTCAATCCCCTTAAATTCTACTTCCCGCCCCAATCGTTTCGATGCTTCTTTTGCAAGATCGACATCAAACCCGACAATTTCATTATTTTCATCTTTAAAGCCCATAGGTGGATAATTATCATCCAGACCAATAATAATTTTCTTTGCTGTATTATCATTTTCTTTTTTTGCCGTATCACCGCCGCAGCCCCCAAGAACGGCTACCACCATTACCAGTAAGGTACATAATGCCATAACTTTTTTCATGAAAGGTTCCTCCAAACAATATTTTCTGTAGTCTGCTTATGATTATACTTTAGTTTGCTAAAATATAAAACCTTTAAAATATTATATTTGTAATGTATTAGCACGATTCATCTTTCATTTTCACTTACAAACGCTATTTTTCATGGATCTATATATTTTTCTTAAAAATCTTTCTTATCTTTTTTTCTGCTATTATAACGCAATAGTATCTGAGTAAATAGTCCGTATTTTTGTCTGGTGGTAGGATATTTTCTTTCTATATAGAATTTAAGTAGTAAATACAATTAATAGAAGGAGGGGTTTCTTTTGAGAGAGATTCCATTAGGGGAATTAAAAGCGGGAATGACACTTGCGCGCACAATTCTCAATAAAAACATGATCGTCATTTTATCTGAAAATACATTTTTGACGAAAGCCCACATTACACGTCTTGAATTTCTTGACATACCAAGTGCATTTGTCAAAGATGAATATGAGCTCAGTGCAAGCTATCAGGGTATTGAGGCCATGCTTAGTCGCAGTAATTCATTTGTTGTTGAATACAAGGACGTTCTCCGTACAGCTAGGGAAATTTTCGATGCTGCTGCGATCGAAGGCGGATTGCCTACGGAAAAAGCAAACACTATGGTGACACATTCAATCCTGCCATTAATCCGGCATAGTGGTATATTGGATTATCTCTATGACCTGAATCATTTGGCCAACGATGTTTATAATCATTCTTTGCGTGTTTCCATTCTTTCTGGTGTCGTTGCGAAATGGATGCATTATGATGAAGCTAAGGTGCAGGATATTATTCTTGCAGGCTTTTTACATGATATCGGAAAAACAAGATTTACACCCCGCCTTCTGGAAAAGCTGCCACAAAATCTCAAAGGAAACGACCTTGATGCATACATGCAGCATACGACGGATGGACATCACATTCTCAGTCAAAAAAACGAGCTTTCTGATGGTATCAAATTGGCCGCTTTGCAGCATCATGAATGTATGGATGGTAGTGGTTTCCCTTTTAACAGCGAAGGCAAAGATATCCATTTATATGCTCGCATCATAGCTGTAGCTGACATCTATGATAATATCACGACCGAACGTGAAGGGCTTCTTAAAGAAACGCCTTTTACAGCAATTGCGCAAATCAGCCGGGACATGTTTTCAAAACTTGATCCAACGGTATGTGTGCCATTCCTGACGAATATTCAGGAAATATTTGTTGGCTCAGCCGTTGTCTTAAGTGATGGCCACCGCGGACGCATCATTCAGTACCCACATGATTTTTCTGCATTACCGCTTATTGAAATCGATAAAGATCATATTATTGATCTTAACAAAAAAAAGGATCTTCGTATCACCGAATATAATCCAAAATAACATGCGATTTTCATGTTATTTTAATAATCATAATGTATACTAATAATAGATCTAATATATCAAAATTAAATAGGAGGATTTTTATGAAAAAAACTTTACTTGCGCTTACTCTTCTGACTGCACTTAGCGCATCCACTGTATTTGCTGCACCAGTCAACGACCTTGCAAAAAACGAAACAGCGATCGGTGCTGGTACGAACGAGTCCTATATTGAACACAAATTCACTAAGGACGTAACTGTTGGCTATCAATATTCAGACCGTGATGAATACGGACACATGAATGATATTTATGGCCAATATGAAATTGTCAATAACGTCCGTGCTGTTGTTGGCTATCGCAATCATCTTCCAGGAAACAGTAATAATCTTTATGGCGGCATTGCCGTATCCACACCGCGCGTTATGGGTGCAGAAGCTTATGCATCTTATGTAACTGGTGCTGATTTCAATGAAGCACAGGTTGGTATCAACTATGGCCTTGTTGCTAATGTTGACCTTAATCTAAACTATCATAACTTTGGCCCGGATCACGGCAAGCGTGAAAACGGTATTGGTGTAGGTGCCACGGTTAAATTCTAAAAAAACGAAGCAAAAAAGCAACCATAACGGTTGCTTTTTTTGCTTCGTTTTTTATCTTATCTGCTATTTTACAAATTTTTGTCAATATTTTAAAGTACATGATGATACAAATTGGAACCTTCTTTTTTTATCAAATTTGTAAACGGCAAAAACATGCAGCTGATAAAACACTGCATGCCAAGAAAATATTCTATGATTTTTATATTTCATTCATATCTGAGTGCCTCAATTGGATCAAGTAATGCAGCTTTTCTTGCCGGATAAATCCCAAAGAAAAGACCTATACCAACAGAAAAGAAAAACGATAAAAATATGGGTGCAGCTGTAATAACGGTAGCAAAGTTACCAAACTTCGCAATTGCCATTGATACCAAACAGCCAAAGATAATCCCAATCACTCCTCCAATAACGCCAATAACGATAGACTCAATAAGAAACTGTATCATGATATCCCGAAACGTCGCTCCAAGCGCTTTACGGATACCAATTTCACGCGTACGTTCTGTTACAGATACCATCATGATATTCATAATGCCAATACCACCAACGACAAGCGATATTGCAGCAACGCTGGCAAGAAGCAACGTAATCATCGTCGTCGTTTCTGTCATTGTTTGCATGAGACTGGTCAGATTTCGAACCGTAAAGTCGTCCTCTTCGTTCCCGACAATACGATGCCGCTGCCGCAAGAGTATCTCAACCTGACTTTGTACCTGATCCATCTTGTCAGTAGTAGATACCTGGATGTTAATCGACTTCACATAAGTAATACCCATAAGACGTTCCTGTGCTGTTGTAAGTGGTATAATCACCACATCATCCTGATCCTGCCCAACCGAAGATTGTCCCTTGCTTTCAATAACACCAATAACTTTATATGGCGCGTTGTTCACACGAATATTCTGCCCAACCGGATTTGAAGTGCCAAAAAGATTTGCTGCAACTGTCGTACCAATAACAGCAACACGATTGCGCGAATTCATATCTGTCATCGTAATAAATGAACCAGTACCAATCGTAAGTGAACGAATTGCCATAAAAGCTGGTGTTACACCCTGTACGGTCGAATTCCAGTTCTGATTGCCATTAACAATCTGATAGGAACCACTCACCGCCGGCGATACATAGTCAATATTCTTTATCCTGTTCTTAATTGCTTCGGCATCCTCATACTTGAGCTTTACATTTGAACCAGCCGCACCACGCAGACCACCTGAGGAGGATGACCCCGGAGAAACAATGAGCATATTACTGCCGAGACTGGCAATGGATGTTTGAATCTGCTGACGTATCCCCATACCGACAGATACCATCGCAATAACAGCCCCCACACCAATAATAATCCCAAGCATCGTAAGAATCGAACGCAGCTTATTTGCAAACAACGCTGTAAATGCAATACGCACACTTTCCTTAAACAACATCCATAACAACCCCTTTACCTTCATCGCGTGTAATCTTACCATCACGAAGAAGAAGCTGCCTATTTGCATAAGTTGCAACTTCCGGCTCATGCGTAACAAGTATGATGGTCTTGCCTTCTTCATGTAACTTGGAAAAGATACTCATAATTTCAGTACTTGATTTTGTATCAAGATTGCCAGTTGGTTCATCCGCCATAATGATGCGCGGATCATTCACAAGTGCACGAGCGATTGCCACACGCTGGCGCTGCCCACCAGAAAGTTCATTTGGCTGATGATCCTTGCGGGGACCAAGTCCAACTGCATCAAGAAAGTAGGCTGCTTTTTCCATGCGTTCTTTTTTACCAACACCTGCATAGACAAGCGGCAATGCAACATTTTCCCAAGCACTTATACGAGAAAGCAGATTAAAGTTTTGGAATACAAACCCGATTTTCTTGTTTCTTGTAATTGCAAGGGCATCATCTCCAAGTTGAGCGACCTCTTCACCATCAAGCTTATAGGACCCCACCGTTGGCCGATCAAGACAGCCAAGTATATTCATAAGAGTAGATTTACCCGATCCGGATGGCCCCATAAGTGCTGTAAACTCACCTTTCCTAATATGGAGATCAATCCCATTAAGAGCAGCAACTTCCTGATCACCGATTTGATAAAGTTTTTTTATACCAGAAAGAAGAATTGTCATATTCTTATCCCTCCTTTCTTTACTTTTACATTGGTGGTCCCTGATTTTTGCTGCTGCTCGACGATTTTTTTGAGCTTGATGCCGTATAGGTCATTGATATTTTATCGCCCTCTTCCACTCCATCTATAATTTCTACATAGTCATCACTATAGATTCCTGTCGTGACATTACGATTTTCCATCGTGCCATCACTGTTCACAAGAACAACATAAGAGCCTCCATTATTTGTTTTGAGTGCAGATATCGGCACCGCAAGTACATTTGCTTTTTCTGCTGTATTTATTTCTACACGTGCCGTCATCGCTGGTTTTAGTAGACTTTCCGGGTCATCAACATCAAGTGTTACATAATAGTAGATAACACTTGCCGATGACGAAGAGGCCGTAGTCGATGTTGTTGACGAATTCGTATCCCACGTATTGCTTACATCAGTCTGCGAAATCTTCGATACCGTTGCTTTAAAAGACTTACCGGTATAGGCATCAACTGTAAAGGTCGCATTCTGACCAATCTTGATCTTGCCGATATCCGTTTCATCTATCTTGGCCATAATCTGTTTCTTCGAGAGATCCGCAATAAGCATGATAACCGTCGGACTGTTTGTTCCCTGTACTGCCATAGTCCCGGGTGTCTTTGGTTCACCAACAACATAACCATCCATCGGTGCTACAATTATAGTTTCACTGAGATCCGATTTCGTACCTTCCAGACTGCTCAATGCCGTCTGATAGTTGTACTCCGCGTCTTCGAGCTCTTCCTTTGATTTTGCTCCAATCGAATATAGATACGAGGTACGATCATATTTTGCCTTCGTATTCGTCACCGTATACTGTGCCTGATCTTCTTTTGTCTGGAGCTCTGTACCATCCAGCGTTGCTACCGTCTGACCAGCTGTTACAGTATCATTTTCCTTAACAAGTACAGTCTTAATCCGTGCCGTGATCTTAGAACTAACTTCAACAGAATCTACTGGCCGTACGGTACCCGTAGCAGATACCATTGATTTCAGATTTATGCGTCCGACCTCAACGGTTTCAATGGCTGCAGCATTTTTTGCTGCTTGTTGATTGGTATAGTATTTGTAGCCGCCAAAGGCAACACCGACAATGACAACAACCGCAACTGCCACTTTTATTTTCCCACTGATTTTCATTATTCCACCCCATTATTTTCTGAATTTTCCACCGCCTTGTCAGCTGCTCTGTACAAAAACAGCTGAATTCTTACTGTTTGACAGCATCAATTCCCATGGTATTTTCTACAGTTGCCTTATAACGTGCATAATCATATTGTGCACTAATATAATTAAGCCTAGCCGTGGAAAGTGCCAGCTGCGCATCAATTATATCAAGCATAAGTCCTTCACCAGCTCTGTACTTTTCATTGGCAATATAATAGTCTTCCTCTGCTTGTTTTATTGCATCCTGCGTCGAAACAAAACGCTTTTCCGCTTCCTTCATATTCAGATATGCTGTACGAACATCAAGATTGACTGTTTCCTGATCATTCTCCAAAGTGAGATGCGCAACATCAACTGCTGTTTCCGCCGCATTTACTGTTGCCTTTGTTACAGAACTATCAAAAATATTCCAGTCCGCACTTACACCAGCCGTATAGGCATGATTATCATGTGTTGGTACCAGCTGTTTATCCCAGCTGGCACTTAATGACAGACTTACCGTGGGCAAATATCCCGCCTTTGCTGCTTTTACCAATTTTTCACTCTTATCGATGTCCAGAAGATCTGCCTGCAAATCCTTACGGTTCTGCATTGCATAATCCAGACAGGACTGCATATCCTGTTCAAAAGCAGCATAATAGAAATCATTCGTAAGCGTAAGCGGCTCATCCGGATTCATCCGAATGAGATTTTTTAGTGTACTTACATTGATATCATATGCATTTTGTGCCTTAATCAGCGTCTGACGTGCATTTGATAATGCAACCGACGAGCGCAGCACCTCCACTTTGGCCTTACTCCCAGCCGAATATAATTGCTCCACATTGGTGAGATGAGCCTGATAATTATCGACAGACTCCTGATCAACTGCAATCGTCTTCTGTGCTTCAAGAATATCATAATAAGCTTTGATAACACTCAGTTTAATATTTTCATTCTTGCGTAATGTCGTGAGCTTTGCTATATGCAGCGCATCATCATAACTGTCAATATTAGCTTGATTCTTCCCACCTGTATAAATAGGAAGTGATGCTGAAATACTGTTGCTGTTCAAATCTGTCCGACCTTTTTCATTGACATCACTTTCTGAAAAACTTGTCCCTGCCGATACCGAAAAACCATTTTTTCCCTTAGCTGCATCAAGATTCGCCTTTGCTGTATCTTCACCTTTCTCTGTTATCTTAATCGAAGTATTTTGTTCCAGCGCCATATTCACTGCATCGTCTAGCGATAAAGACGCACATGCTCCGATTGGTACATGCCAGAGAAAAACACTTGCCGCTAGCAATATTACCCCTTTAAACGACCCCTTTTTCATACTTTCTACATCCTTTCAAGCCTGCAAAATTCATACTCTTTCATTCTACCACAGAAACCCTCGCTTTTTCTTTCTAACTGTGCCAACGTAAAAAATAATACCAAATAAACAATAAAAAACATAGTCATCACAATAAAAACCGTAACCCCAAGACCAACAGTAAAATGAGCAGATTGAATAAAAAGCAAAGGATAAAACCTGCTGCAAAGAATCGGATAACTGATCGCTCAAAAAAGGCTGGTCATAATTAGAATATTTCCACAAAATCTGCTGAATCCTCAAACGAAATACGCTCTTATAAAACCAGCAAAGATATAAAGTCTGTGCCTTCTTTTGATCATAATATAAGATAACCTTTATAATTCTATTATAAAAAGATTAAAATCTGATTAGAAAAGAAGTTCTTGCCATAAAAAGGTTTTTCACAAAAAAGTCACGAATTTAATAGTATCCGTATTATTCTAGGACGAGAGGAAGTTTTTATCGCATGCTCGACAAGGCACTTTCTATTTTAAACAAATATTATGGCTACGAGACATTTCGTCCCGGTCAGGAAAAAATCATTAAAAGCCTTCTTTCCGGTCGTGACACTGTTGCAATTATGCCAACAGGTGCCGGTAAATCCATTTGCTTTCAAATTCCAGCAATGCTGCTTCCCGGCCTTACACTTGTCATTTCACCACTCATCTCACTTATGAAGGATCAGGTTGATGCGCTTGGCGAACAAGGGGTTCCCGCCACATATATTAATAGTTCATTGAAGGCTAGTGAAACAAACAATCGTCTTAATTCCATAGCGGCTGGTCGCTACAAACTTATTTATATTGCGCCGGAACGCTTGCAGACGGACTTCTTTCAATCCATTTTAGCCCATACGACAATTTCCATGATTGCTATTGATGAAGCTCACTGTCTTTCACAGTGGGGGCACGATTTTCGACCAAGTTATCGCCAAATCGCGCCTTTCATTGCTGAATTGCCACAACGCCCGCTCATCAGTGCTTTTACAGCAACAGCAACACCAGCCGTCAAGGATGATGTCATCAAGCTCCTACACCTGAAGCATCCTGAAGTACACATTAGCGGCTTTGATCGGCCCAATCTTTATTTTAGTGTGTTACGTGGCGAAGACAAAAAAAAATATATTGTAAACTACATTACGAAGCATGCAAGTGAATCTGGTATTATCTATGCCGCTACACGTAAAGATGTTGATATGCTCTATGAACTGCTTCTAAAGAAAAAAATCTCAGTTGGCCGTTATCACGCCGGTCTTTCCGATAAAGACCGCACGCAGTTCCAAGAAGATTTTCTCTATGATAACATTCAGGTCATCATCGCTACAAATGCTTTTGGTATGGGCATCGACAAATCCAATGTACGCTATGTTATTCACTACAATATGCCAAAAAACATTGAGTCCTATTATCAGGAGGCAGGTCGTGCCGGCCGTGATGGTGAACCTGGGGAATGTATTCTTCTCTTTGGACCACAGGACACAATGACACAAAAATTTCTCATCGACGTTTCGACTGAAAACGAAGAACGCAAATCACATGAATTTGGGCGTCTCCAGAAAATGGTCGACTACTGCCATACCCCGACCTGTCTTCGCCAGTTCATCATTTCCTACTTTGGTGAAACGACGTTTCCTGATAACTGCAGCAATTGCAGCAACTGCCGCGGCGAATCAGAGCTTGTTGATATCACTATTGATGCGCAAAAAATCTTTTCATGCATTTACCGTATGCATGAACGTTATGGCACAACTATGGTCGCACAAGTACTGCGTGGCTCTAAAGATAAAAATGTCCTTCGTTTTCATTTTGATGAACTCTCAACCTATGGTCTCTTTAAAGACCGTGGCATTGGTGATATCAAACTCCTCATTCAGCGGCTTACCGCCACACAATATATCAATCTAACCGAAAGTGAGTATCCTGTTCTGCAGCTTACATCAGCGGCCTATGAAGTTATGCGTGGAACCCGTACTGTGCTTCAGCAGGTACAAAAGGAGCGCAAAGCCACGGTCAGTTCCACTATTTTCGATCAGCTGCGTGCATTACGCAAAAAGCTCGCTATACGTGACAACGTTCCACCCTATATGGTTTTTTCTGATGCTACATTGCAAGACATGTGTGTTCGTTTACCACATGTACTTGAAGAAATGCGCAACGTCAAAGGTGTCGGTGACATGAAACTCCAAAAATATGGGCAGACCTTTCTCGACTGCCTAAATAATGAAGAATAACTTTTTTATCGTAATGGAAATTGCACTACAAAAAGGCTCAACAGACGATTTATATCCACACATCGTTTATTGAGCCTTTTTCTTATTACTTTCTATTCTTCCAACAGCATATTCTCATCACCTTGCGCCGCCTGTACAATTTTGAAATAATCTTCAATCAGATTATTCCAGTGTTGATCGTAGACATTTTCTTCATCTATATAATTTTGGTATTCCGCCAAGGCCAGCGTCATAAGACTATCCGCAATAATGCGATCATCAGCAACACCCATTTCTTCATAGCCGGATCGCAAAGTTTCAACCACTTCCGTCAACCGCTGCAATGTCATCTGCTTAATGATTTGATGCATTGCATCGCAATACTCTACTGTATCTTTTTTATAAGTATCTCGCGCAGCTTTTACATTATCG
>JBAYAD010000011.1:0-22850 GCA_041669965.1 Selenomonadaceae bacterium | reverse complement strand
ATTTTTTCATCAGAATATGCCGGTATTGTATCTGCGCCCTTACCAAGATTATAACGAACCATTACAAATGGCATCATATGGCTATGATCATTAACTGCTCGCGCCAGCATTAACATCCCAAACTCATCAATTCCTGCCATTGCCTGGAACTTTGCTACACTAAGATCAGCACCTTCCGCCGCAAGTTTACGGCTTTCCATATGCGTCTGCGAATATGGCGCATTATCATCACGTCCAAGTGCAAAATAATCAAACACACCCTCACGCGTAAGCTGGATAAGCCTTTCATTCGCTGCAAAATTCTTTGACCGCCGACTCATCCAATCACGAAGTGCTGGCTTTGGAATCAACTTTGTCAAAAAAGCAATTTCTTTCTTTTCACGATACGTAAGCCCTTCCATATCTTCTTTATCAGCAAGCGCCGTATAACGGAATATTGCTTCACCATAGCTTGCATAATAACTTGGTTCTTCTGTGCCCGAATTGGCTCCGCTGCGAGGCGTTCGCATGATTGAAGCAAAAACATATAATTTGCACTTTGGATTTTTCTTATGCAATGCCACAAATTTTTCTGCACGGTCTAACACCACTTGTTTATTAAAATCATGTTTACGCGAAGCAACAAGACTGCCATACAGCATTGAATCCGCTGAAATGACCGCTGCATCTACATCTTTGATATTCTTTTCTGTCCACGTCCACAACTCATCCGAATGTCCAATATCCGTCCGATTTCCCAACAACTTATCCGGCGGCACAATGACCTCATAGCCCAGGCTACGGATTGTATCAACGGTCTGACTATCAGATACCGGTCGATTATCATGTGGTACAAATAAGATCTTCCCGCTCAATGGAACTGTCGATTTCTGCTGTGCTGCCATTGCTGGTAAAGCCATAAACACAATACACATTCCAATGAGAATTGAGAGAACCTTTTTCTTCAATGGATTTCCCCCCTTATAAAAGTATATTAATCAACATTGTCTTCACTGAATCAGGAACATTAAGCCCTGTTGTAAACTCAACATAGCCATCATGCGGTTCAGCTTTTTCAATACGCAAAGCATCAAGTAAATTATATCCCATAAAAGCAGTCTGCCCAAGATCAGACTGATTTAGCAATTCACTGTAATCAATTGTAATTGTATTTCCCTGCGTCTTTGATGGCAGTTCATCTCCCAAATCGATCTTACCAACAATCTTTTGTGCCATCGACAAAGATATCCGGGAAAATATCCACGACAGCGTTCCATGATCCAGCAATGAACGTTTCTTGAGCGTATATGTCACATAAGATTGATCACCGTCATGCACAAATTCATCAATAGTTCCCAAAAGCTCCACCCTGCCCATACTCTTCGTATCGGCATTGATTTTCAAACGCCCGTCCGACTGTGAAGCAATCACAAGTTTTGTTACTTTGGACGCGCCATCGATATGATCTGCAATTGCATTATTAATCACATCATCCGGTACAGCAATACGTCCACTCAAAATATCCCGTAAAGATTCTTTATCCCATGTTTTTTTTACTACGTCAATGGCCGGTGCATAGTCTTCAACAGCAGCACTAGCATTACTCCAATCTATACTGTTTACAGTCTCTGTAACAGCTGCTGGCATATCCATCATATAAATTCCCGCTTTCAGTTTTTAAGCTTTTGGCCCGTTTGCACCTTTGTTGCGTATATCCTGCCAAAGGTCACGCGCCTTTTCAAAGACTTTACGTTCCACAATACGAGAATCCTGATCACTGATGATGCGGCTCAGATACTGCGTCGTCTTTTCTGTATCCCCTAATCGATTATATAAAGCCCCAATAAGATAAATAACCGTCGTATCGGTCAATGAACCTAATGGATATCGCTCTGTCATAAGTGACTGATCATACAGTTCAATGACCTTGCGAAGAATTTCATCTTCCTTATCTCTTTCCTCTGATTCACGATAAAGCCATGCAAGCTGAAGATAAAATCCTGCAATATGTGCTATCGATTCATTGAGCATATCCGAATAAAAAATCGCCAATTTAAAAGAAGCAACGGCCTCTGCATGCGTACGCGTCTCTGTATAAGCGATCCCAATCTTACGATCTTTCAAAAAGGCCTGTATCTTTTTTTTGTTCCGTTCCGGCATAACTGCCAAAAACCGCTTTTCATCTGCAGCATAGCCGCATTTTTCACAAACCCATACTGTATAATAATATGGATTAAAATCTTTATAATGTACGCAAAAATCATCATCTGTCGTTTCGGCAAAAAGGCGCGACCTTACCTTCGTTATTGATACAGTCTCTCCACATACCGGACACGTCTTTTTTACTACATATGTCTGACCAATCTCCACAGTTCCATCTCCTCCTAATTATCACTATATTCTAGGATAACACACACGCCGCCAAAAATAAATGATAAACCAATTTTCTTACTGCATAAAACGATTATATTTCTCTATATTATGCAAGTACCTGCTGCTTTTTCCTTTTATTTTGTCAACTTCAGCAAATGATTTATGTATTTACGTACTTTACTAAATGAACTATACTAAAAGAGTACCCTATTAAATTAAAGGAGAAGATAATTATTATGAAAACAATTGCTCTTATTGCCCACGATAAAAAGAAAAATGAAATGCTCGAATTCGTCAGCCACCATAAGGATCTGCTAAGTAAATACCATCTTATTGCAACGCACACAACAGGTACTCTGATTAAAGAAACCTTCGGTCTCAACGTTGAAACCATGATGAGCGGCCCGCTTGGCGGTGACCAGCAGATTGGCGCACAAATTGCTACCGAAAAAGTTGATTTTGTTATTTTCCTGCGTGATCCTCTTACATCGCAGCCACACGAACCTGATATAAATGCACTTCTTCGTCTCTGCGATGTACATAATATTCCATTAGCAACAAACCGAAAAAGTGCACATATCCTGCTTAAATACGTTTCTGATAAACATGAAGAAACCTGCGAAGTAAAAAAGTAATACTACATGACAAAAGAGTTGTCACTACAACCGCTAAACAAAATGGCTGTATGTAACAACTCTTTTTTTAATTAAAAAACCACACGTTTACGGCGAAAGCCCTTATCACTGCTAACATGACGACCGATTTGAGCAATTTTCCCACCCATGCAGGACCGACACTGCGCTGGTGTATCTGCAACACAGATTTTCCCTGGGTAAAGCGCATACTTCCGTCGATACTCACCTTCTGTTACATTTGGCATAACAACATTGGCCCCGGACTGCAGTACAATAATCCGAGCATTCGGATTTAGCGTTTCCATTGCCGTTGTCGCCGGAATATTTGCATCTGGTAATAAAAGACGTAAAAGTGCTACAAAACGGCGACTCATAGCAAACGTCCCCCCTTTACTTCCCCAAAGTGGTGTATCACTATTGGGTATAAAAGGTCCAATCCCAACCATATCGGCGTCAATTGCCTTAAAAAAAAGCAGGTCATCCGCAAGTGATGCGATTGTCTGCCCTGGCAGGCCAATAAGACATCCTGTACCAACCTCATATCCAAGACTTTTAAGATTCTTAAGACAGCGTATGCGATTTGCAAAACTCATGCCCGGGTCCATTTTTTCATAAAGATCCTTATCCGTCGTCTCAATACGCAGTAAATAACGATCTGCCCCTGCTTCTCTATATGCCTTGTATTCTTCATAGCTCTTTTCACCAATCGACAGCGTTATCGCCAAATCCAACTTTTTTATTTCTCGCACGATACGTGTCATAATCTCTACTGAAAAATAAGAATCTTCCCCCGACTGCATAACAACCGTTTTATAGCCATATCCTTTTGCTTTGCGAGCAAAGTCAATAATCTCCATCTCGGAAAGGCGATAACGTTCAATCTGCTTATTATCCCGACGCAGTCCACAATACATGCAATTCTGACGACAAATATTTGAAAACTCAATCAGCCCGCGAAGATGCACTGCCTCACCGATATAGGTGCTTCGAACACGATCCGCAGCAGCAGCAAGCTCGGCCTCGCCTGCATCACTTTGCAGAAGAACCACAAGTTCCTGCTTGGAAAGCTCATGCTTCTTTTCCGCCTTTTCAATCAATTTCTGATATTCCACCTATATTAACACCTCTTTTTTATAAACTCCATCACAGGAATTACAGCTGATTTTCACTTATTTTTCTGATTCTTATTCTTTTTATCCAAATTTTTATTTATCTGCATGTCTTCCGGTTTTACCAGACCTTTAGTCTGCTTGAGGATTTCAGCTTTATGCAATTTTGCATAATCAACAATTGTTTTGTAAAAAATGTGATCAAGATTTTTCTCCGACATCTTGCTGAGATCACTCACCTGATTTGGATATGTTGCACTTAGTGTGTCCCATTCTGAATCAAGATCATCCTTTTCTATCAACGTAACTATATTTTTCGCCAAATCAATATGTACATACTCTGCAACACCAGATAAATCATCATAGCCATCCATGTCCATCATTTTCCAGCGGCGCTTTGCAATAACATCCTGAATTTGCAGATCATCATAGGTTTTAATCGTCGGCACTATTAATACATTTTGATCAATCATACCTTTTCCATCCACAGCAAAACACATCTGCTGCATATTGAAATAATAATTGGCTCTTGGTGAAGATTGTACCCATTTATAAATTGTTTCCGGAACTGCCTTTGCATATACTGCCGGAAAATTCAGTCCAAACACCGAAAAAGCCATTAAAGCGACTACTATATATCGTTGCATTCTTATTCCTCCATCAGCATTCAATTTGTCGACACAATACAATAAATTAAAACGACAAATCGATTCTACTTATTTTATGATATTTCAGTTTGCTGACCTGACCCCTCAAAAAGCGAGCTCAACTACCCTCCCCATTAGCCGTATCTTTACCATGTATGGACTATAATACTAGACACTCTCACTGAAAACCAACTGAAAATCAAATATAATACATATAATCATTTGCTGAATAAAGTTCATCCAGATTGTATGGAGTTTCCTGATAAACATAATAGTTAAGCCAATTCGCAAAAAGCAAATTGGCTACCGATCGCCATTTCACAATTGGCTGCTTCGTTGGATCATCTTTCGGATAATAATTCTGTGGTATCCGCATAGCAAGCCCTGCTGCTATATCGCGATCGTACTCTCCCTTCAGTGTCATCGGATCATACTCGGCATGTCCCGTGATAAAGAACTGGCGCTTCGCGAGATTTGCAATGGCATACACCCCGGCATCGCCTTCAGCTTCTGCCATAATTGTAAGTTCAGAAATCTTTTCGATATCTTTCCTATGTACCTCTGTATGACGCGAATGCGGCACATAGAACTCATCATCGAATCCCCGAAAAAGCTTTTCATGCTCCAGGCAAAGATGATGCTTATACACGCCAAAAATTTTTGGTGCCACAGCATACTTTGGAATCCCATAATGATAGTAAAGACCCGCCTGTGCTCCCCAGCAAATATGAAATGTTGAATATGCATGTGACTTACTCCACTCCATAATTTCGCTGACCTCGTCCCAATAGGCTACATCCTCAAATTCCATCTGTTCCACAGGTGCTCCTGTAATAATCAATCCGTCATATTTCTTAGTACGAATCTGCTCAAATGTGCCATAAAACTCCGTAAGATATTCCTGTGACGTATGTTGTGGGACATAAGACTCTGTATAAATAAAGTCTACCTCAACCTGAAGTGGAGAATTCCCCAAAAGACGCAAAAGCTGCGTTTCCGTGACCGACTTGATTGGCATAAGGTTTAAAATAAGTATTTTCAATGGACGAATATCCTGGCGATAAGCTCGATACGCATCCATAACAAAAATATTTTCTCCCTCCAGTATATGTGTCGCTGGTAAATTATTTGGTATCTTGATTGGCATAAAACAACTCCCCCAAATCTACAAAAAAGAAGACCCCTTTATCGAAAGGGATCTTCTTTTTTCCCTCTCATCTCTCAGGAATACACCTGTTGGATTTAGCACCTCGCGCATAACGCAGGTTGCCGGGTATCATCGGGCCAGTCCCTCAACCACTCTTGATAAGAGCCTATTCTTTTTTAATCATTATTTTTCATTTATTAATTTATTATTTTACCATAACCCCTTTATAACTGTCAATTTTCAAAGCAATACCGCAAAATTCTGTATAACTTCCGGAAATGGAAGAACAAACCGAAAAATAGCCCAAAAATGCGCTGCACTTCCAGCTAAAACAAAAATATGCCAAATCACATGATTATATGGAATCCGGCGAACAAGATAAAAAATTGCCCCAACCGTATAAAAAGCTCCGCCAATAAACAGCCAGTAAATCGCATCCACTGGTAATAATGCCATAAGCGGCCGAACCATGACAACTGCAAACCACCCCATTGCCAAATAACAAAGCGTGCCAAGCACACGGAATTTTTTTGCACAAAAGACCTGAAAAACAATCCCTGCAGCTGCTAAACCCCATACAACACCAAAGATCGTCCAACCAAGGCTGCCATGCAGAGGTATAAGCGCAAACGGTGTATAATTCCCCGCAATAAGCACATAAATTGATGCATGATCGATAAACTTAAAAATTGATTTTAGCTTCACATTCGTAAAACTGTGATATAGTGTCGATGCCAAATACAAAAGAATAAGCGAAACACCATAGATAATACAACTCGTCAAATGCCAAACTCCATCATTATAATACATCACAAGCATACCTGTAAGTGCAGCAATCGACAGCGCCGCACCAATTCCATGCGTAACTGCATTCAATATTTCTTCCAAATTTAATTTTGCTTTCAAAGCAGCTTCACCCATAAAAACACTTCCTTACTATTTCAAAATATATGAGTTTCCCAATAAAACTCTACATCTATTCTACCACATTACTCAAAACACAGCACAACTATATATCCAATAAAAAAATTTTTAACATAAAAATCTCATAATAACCTATTTAAAATTATTTTACTTAAAACAATCGAAAGGCTTCCTTTTCTTGTATGCTTTAGTTGTCGCAAACCATCGCAGCGAAACGTTTTCTCGTGACAGCATAACACAAAACATCAAATATCATCTATATTTTTTTTCTTACTCACTTCAATTTGACTTGCACTAAAATCCAATAAACTCATAACTGCTCTTAAACAAAGTACCTTCACCAATAAATGCTTATGCATTTGCTGATGAAGGTACTTTGTTCACTATTATTCCCTTAAGATATTACCAAAAATCTGCAATATACTCTGTCCATATGTATAGCCCGGAACAGCCCAACGACCATTCAGCCCTTCCCAGGTTCCGATTGTCGAGTCATGATAAACTGCGCGAACAAGATCATAGCGGGGGTCTACAACAGGTGCCTGTGGGCGACGTGTCGTCGCATAAGCCAGCAAATGCTGTATGTGTGCCCGCACACCCAGCTGTGATGATGGGAAATAGGCGCCTTTGACCTCTGTACTCGTTGTGCCAAGACCGCAATAATTATTCTGATCCGGCGTTACCGTTCCACCATAACGAAAAAAACCTGTTTCTTTCAGCGCCTGCGCAAAAGCAACATCCGGGCGTACACCTTCACGCGTACCTTCTTCATAATAATATGTAACAAGTTCCTGCGGCGGAACCGTAAGGTTTGGACGCGGGTTCACGCTGAGCAAATACTTTACACACTGTTCCGGTGTTGCAATTGGTCGACCCATGATTGCATCCGGCTCAGAAGCATTCACAACAACAGGTGCCGGCTGTGCCTCTGACATGTCCAAAATCGCACGAATACGCTCCTTAAAACTTTTTTGTTCATCACCATGATTAAATACTGTGTTAGCTTCATTCACAATAACCTTTGTCTTTATCAGCGGATCATGATAGCGTTGTTCAAGCTGTACAGCACCTTCGACTGGTGAAGCCATAAGCATTCCCATAAAAACCAGCATTACTAAAATTTCCCTGTATATACGCATAAATGAAATCACTCCTTACAACAAATAGCTCCCATAGAAATGACTTGGGGGGATGTTCAATGTCCCATAAAAACAAGCTGCATAATAAAAAGGATGGTAAAGATATACATCATGGGATGGACATCTCTTACCTTCCCCTGAAAAATCTTCAAAAATGTATATATGATAAAACCAATACCAACACCAGCCGTAATACTGTAACACAAAGGCATCATAATAATTGTAAGAAAGGCAGGAAAGGCCTCCTCCATATTGGTCCAATCAATAAGATGAAGACCATTCATCATAAGAAAGCCTACAATAATAAGTGCTGGTGACGTAACTGCCGGAATCGCTGCCAGCATTTGGGCAATCGGTGCACAAAAAAGCATAAGCAAAAATAAAATTGCAACAACAACCGATGTAAAGCCCGTACGACCACCTGCTGCAACACCAGCACCTGATTCTACATAAGAGGATGTCGGGCTTGTCCCCAGCATAGCCCCAATCGTACTCGCTGTAGCATCTGCCATCAGCGCTCCTCGAATATTAGGAAACTGACCATTTTTAATGAGACCTGCCTGAGCACCTATACCAAGCATTGTCCCCGTTGTATCAAAAAGTGTAACAATAAGAAAAGTAAATATGATTGCAATAAGACTGCTCGCCCCTGGCACGTCCATTTGCATAAACGTCTTGTCCAGTCCCGTTGGTACTGCAAAAATACTTTCCGGTAAAACAATCGCTCCCTGGAAAAATGCAATGACAGCTGTAATAATCATGCCAAGAAAAATTGCACCCTTTACACGATTTACCATAAGAACTGCTGTAATAACCAAACCAATAACCGATAAGAACGTTACTGGATCTTCAAGATTTCCCATTGTTACGACAGTCGCTGGTGATGCAACAACCAGCTTTGCATTCTGCAACCCAATAAACGTAATAAAAAGCCCGATGCCTGCCGTAATCCCTTGCTTCAGGCTTATTGGAATTGCATCAATCAAGGCCTTACGAAACTGCGTAAGCGATAAAATCATAAAAATAACCGAAGCTATGAATACCGCTCCCAACGCCTGCTGCCAGGCAATTCCCATAGCAATAACTACTGCAAAAGCAAAATAAGCATTCATCCCCATTCCTGGAGCAATCGCTATTGGATAATTTGCAAAAATCCCCATGATAAGTGTACCTATAACGCTTGCCAGAATCGTTGCTACAAATACACCATTGAAATCCATACCCGTCTTACTCAACACTGCGGGATTTACAACAAGAATATATGCCATCGTCACGAACGTTGTCATACCTGCTACTATTTCTGTTGATAAATCTGTCTTTCTTTCATCAAACTTAAACCATTCTTTCACGTTCAACTTTTTATTCCTCCTAAATAAATACCATCAATTACAGTATACATACAAAAAAAACCTATAACTTTTATTCAGTTACAGGCTGCTTTGCCTTATGTATCCTATTTTGTTATTCTACCACAAAACGAAACAGTTTTACATGTAAAACTAAAAATCATCTTGTTATACTAACTAATTTCATTTAACTGTTTTTATCCGCCCCTACAGAATTATCACTGTTTTTACCTATTTTACCTCAGTTTTGTCTGCCTTTATACTTGCTACACTGCCGCGCTCAACCAGCTCATTACAAATTTGCATTCTTACCTTGATTTCGCTTTTTTTCTTTATCAGCTTTACAAGGTGTCGAACTGCCAGCTGCCCTAGTTCTTTTTTAAAAACACGTACCGTTGTCAGTGCCGGAGTAAAAACACTGCAAAAAGCAATATCATCAAAACCAATGATTGAAATATCCTCCGGTATCCGATAACCGTTCTTCTGTAATGCCTTCATAGCGCCAAGTGCAATCATATCATTATCCGCAAAAAAGGCAGTTGGCATTTCTCTTCCGGACTGCAACATCTGATCAAGATCTTCAAATGCTCCATCAATCGCCGGTGAAACTTCAAAGATAAACTTTTTTTCCACCGGAATCCCTTTCATCTTCAAAGCGCGTTCATATCCCTCTGCCCGATACTTAAAATTTTGTATGCGCACTCCTCCTTTTAAGTAACCGATCTGACGATGTCCTCGCCCAATAAGATAATTGACTGCCTGAAAGACCGAATCCGCATTATTCATTAAAACTGCATTAAACGATAAGTTCTCAAACCAGCAATCCAATAAGACAAGTGGTACAGACGCATCCTGAAAAACTCTGGCATCCGTCTCACTCAGTTCTGTTCCTACAAGCAATATAGCTGCTGTTGTATCACTAAAAAGTGCCTGCAAACGTTCCTCATAGTCCGGTTTCTGCCGATACAAATTAAATATCGTCGTTTCATAACCAGACTTACGTCCTTCATTCTCAACACTCTCCATTAAAATAGAAAAGAAAGGTGAATCAGAAAACACCCTACCGCTATCACGATATGTAACAAGCTTTATGCTTTTAATTTTGTCTTCCGTAATATAGCCATATTGCCGGGCGATTTTTAAGATTTGATCAGCAGTTTCGCGATTTACACCTTTTTTATTATTCAAGGCATTAGAAACAGTTGCTGAAGAAAATCCGGATATTTCACTTATTTTTTTTAAATTAATTTTCATTCCGCGTCTCCTCTCGCAATCTATTCTAAACCAACCAGCTAAAAAGCGCAAACCTTACTTTGTCCTTTACGTCGGAAAAGCAACACCCGCTCTCAAGATAATATTGGGATAAGGTGTAAACTCGCCTGTACGTATTGCAAAACGAATGTTTTTTGACATTTCTTTCAACGCAGCATGTTCAATAAATTCATGTTCCTTACCTGACAGCGTTTCCTCAATATAGTTTAACAGTATCGGATTCTTTTCTTTGATTTCCTCGGCCAATGTATAAAACTCAACTTCTGATTCCTCAAGTACAGCATTCATTGTCTGCTGAAACGTTGGTACCCCGCCGCAAAGTGCCAGATCAACAACTATAATGCCTTTAGGAATTGGCATTCCCGCATCGCCGATCATAAACAAATCCTTATGACCAAGTGCCGCAATAAGACCTGCCAGCTGTGCATTCAATATTCCACGTTTTTTCATCTATATCATCTCCCGTGTTATTTGCTTAAACTTCTTTTTTTATTTCATTCCTTGCCTGCAAAGCTATTTTTGCTTCCATACTTCTCTGGAACTGATCGACGATAACTGCCAGAATAATAACAAGTCCTTTAATAATCATCTGCCAAAACTCAGATACACCGCACATAACCATACCATCTGATATAACTCCAATAACGAAGGCCCCGACGATCGTACCACTGATTGTACCAATCCCACCCATCATTGATGTACCACCAAGTACAGCTGCTGCAATTGCATTCATTTCCCATGTTTCTCCCGAAGCCGGATGAGCGGCTTCAAGCTGTGCAGCAGTAATAATTCCGACAATTGCAGCACAAATACCTGAAAATATATACACGAGAATTTTTACCTTATCAACCTTCACGCCTGACAGTTTCGCCGCTTTTTCATTGCCGCCGATTGAAAATATATGCCACCCAAAAGTTGTTTTTTTCAATAATATTCCTGCAAAGATTGCCATCACAATCAATACAAGTGCTCCAATTGGTATACCAAAAACACGGCTGCCAAAAAAAGCAAAACCAACATTTCCCAACGCTTCATTGCCCACAATATTAGAATAAGTCGCTCCACTGGAATGCAGCATTGCAAACCCACGAGCAATATACATCGTCCCAAGTGTTGCAATGAAGGGTGCTACTCCAAACTTTGTAATGATAATTCCATTGATCCAGCCGACGAATGCTCCAGCAAGTAATGTTAAAAGTACAACAAGTGGTATGCTGAAATACAATGTTACACCAAGTGCCTGCACAGTCAGTCCATTTTGTATGAGCCCCCCGGCAATCATACCTGCCAATCCAACGACGGCTCCGACAGAAAGATCGATACCACCAGTAATAATAACATAACGTCATGCCAATAGCTAATATTCCGTATAAGGCTACATGCTTGGCCAAAAGTAAAAAAGTATTTGTCGACAGGAAGTTTGGCGTTGCGAAGCTAAAAAACAGTAACAGCAAAGCCAAAACAATAAGTGTACGTCCTTTCAATAATGTCATAGCCAGGGAATTATTGTTTTGTTCTTTATTTAACTTAAGATTCACGGCAATCCCATCCTTTATTTTCATATAAACGCTTTTTATTAAACGACTCCTACCACTTATGATGCAGGTTTTTCAACTGCGTGCCCTTTATATGATGCAAGTACAAGCTTATCCTCTGTAATCTCTTCTTTTTTCATCTCGCTTGTTTTAACTCCATTGGAAAGAACTATAATTCGATCGGCAATTGTCATTATTTCTTGTAATTCTGACGATATAACTATAATCGACAATCCCTGATCTGCATAACGATTGATGATTTCAAAGACTTCTGTCTTTGCCCCAATATCAATACCACGACTCGGCTCATCCATAAGCAAAATCTGTGGATGTGTGAGAAGCCCTTTCCCTATGACTACCTTCTGCTGATTCCCTCCGGAAAGTGAAAGGATTGGCAATCTTTTATTTGCTACTTTGATATGAATATCCTTAATTTCTTTATCAACACTTTCCTCTTCTTTTTTCTCATTTAAAAAAATTGACTTTGCATAGTTTTTCAGGCTGGACAGCGAAATATTCTTACCAATATCCATTGTCTGAACAAGACCATCACGCTGTCTATCCTCAGGCACGAGAGCAAATCCCCGTTGAATCTGCTCTGACACACTATGGATAAAAATCTCTTTACCATATAGTTTAATCTTACCTGAGTGCTCCGGTCTAAGACCCATAATGCACTCAAATACTTCTGTTCTTCCAGCCCCCATTAAACCATAAATCCCTAGAATCTCACCCTTTTTCAAGTCAAAACCTACATCATGCAGCAGATAACCACCACCTTTTTTTGGCAGTGTCAGATGCTCTACCTCAAGTATTTTTTCCCGTCTATTCCAGTCAACCTGCTGCATCCGCGTAGGATAAGATTTTCCTTTGCCAACCATTTGCCTTACAATCCATGAAATATCAATTTTATCAACTGGTGAAGCTGATACGAACTTTCCGTCCCGCAAAATTGTTACATAATCACCAATATGCATGATTTCTTCCAGTCTGTGTGATATGTATACAATCGATATGCCTTCTTCTTTAAGCTCTTTCATAATCCTGAACAGCACCTGTACCTCCTGTGCGCTCAAAGATGAGGTCGGCTCATCCATAATAAGTATCTTCAAATCATCCTGAATCAGATTGCGCGCAATTTCAATCATCTGTTGCTGTCCCACTCGCAAATCCCCAACAATCGTTTGCGGATTGATTGGATGCTCCAACTTCTTCATAATTTTTTCAGTAAGCGCAATGTGCATCCTATTATCAAGCCCTACCTTGTGCTTTGTTTTTTCCCGCGCCATAAAAATATTCTGATATACATTCAAATTGGGAAATAAACTAAGTTCTTGATGAATAATGCCGATTCCATGCTGGCGCGCTTCTGTAACATTTTTGAAGCTCAACTTTTCTCCCTGCATAAAAAGATTGCCGGATGACTCTTGTTCAATACCTGCAATAATTTTCATGAGCGTTGACTTCCCAGCACCATTTTCACCAATAAGAACATTAATTTTCCCTGTATATACATCAAAGGAAACCTCATCCAGTGCCTTTGTTCCCGGATAGATCTTTGATATTTTTTCTGCATGCAGGCATACACCTTCTGGCATTTTTACACATTCCGCCATTTTACTCATCTCCTATTGCACAGTCACTTCTACTGGTGTAATTAATATTTCATCCGCTTTATCAACCGTAAAACAGCCAATAAATTTTATATTTTTTCCTTTAAGCGTATCCATATCTAACTTTTCAATGATTTTTTTATTAACTACATCATGAATGCTTTGAGATACCTTTGCCCAATCCACTTGATTTTTATAATCTTCATATTTAATAAATTCCAGACGATCACGTACTGCCGATCCTTTATAGACAGTGCCAATCTGTAATTTTACGATTGTTGGTCCATCATAGCCATCTATTTTCATTAACAAAAAACCAGCTTTTTTTTCACGGTTAACTTCCATGACCTTGCCCTGGCCTTTGACTACATAGCTGAGTTCTCCTTTATCGCCCATCGAATATCGGCCATATTTTTTAGCCAATGCTTTTAAATTTCCATTGGACTCCGTCAAAAACTGCGGCAAATCCACGGCTTCTTTCTGCAATAGCGGTATTGCCTGTGATTCCCACAGATCCGCTACATTTTCAGCAGCATTGAAGGCAACATCCCCCGTTAGATCTCCTTCATGCCCAATTTGCACAACCTTTACACACCCTGCCAGAGAAAACACCATTACGAGACACATAACGACTACGATAAATGCTTGTTTTTTCATAATCAGCCTACCTCTCTATTCTCCCCACTTTACAAAGATTTTTTAAATATGCCGATAAAAGATTTCTCTTTTACCGGCATATTCCGGTATTTATTCTTTATAAACGAAAGCTTTAAGCTTATCTACATTTTTGTTTGTGATTGCTATACAATCAATTAGTTGTTTTTCTTCCAAACCTGTCGTACCATCTTTAAGGTATTTGTCAGCCTGCTGTACAGCCATTTCTGCAATAAGAGCGGCCTGCTGCAAAGCCGTCCCCGTCATACTGCCATCTTTGATAGCTGCCGCAGCTTCATCCGATCCGTCAACACCAATTACAGAGATTCCGGTAAGACCAGCATTTTTAATTGCTGCGACTGCACCAACTGCCATTGTGTCATTCCCGCAGACAATGCCCTTAATATCCGGATGCGATTGAAGAATCGTTTCTACTTTCTGGTAAGCTTCTGTTTGTTCCCAGTTTGCGGTCTGCTGTGCAACCATCTTCAGATCAGGATACTGATCGATAACTTCATGAAATGCACTTGAACGTACACCTGCATTTGTATCAGATTCTTTGCCTAGAAGTTCTGCATAGTTTCCTTTTTCGCCCATTTTTTCAACAAACACTTCTGCGATTGCTTTTGCTCCTTGATAATTGTTTGCTACGATCTGAGAAATTGCAATACCACTGCCATTGATTTCACGGTCGATGAGAAACGTAGGGATATTTGCAGCACGCGCTTTTTTTACAGCTGCTACCGTCGCATCTGCACCAGCATTATCACAAATGATTGCTGCCGCTTTATCCGATATAGCATTTTCAAAGAGTTCGGCCTGCTTCGTTGCATCATCATCATGTGAGACCGTCTTTACTTCATAGCCAAGTTCTTTTGCTTTTGCAGCTGCTGCATCTGCTTCTGTTTTAAAAAACGGATTAGAATGTGATGGTGTAATAATATAGATAATCTTAGAACCGCCGCCAGTCAATGCTTTTGCTTCCTTCACTGGAGCAGCGGCTGACGATGACGATGCCTTTTCTGCCGTTTTAGTTTCTCCACCGCAACCAGCAAATAGAATTCCCATTAAAGATACCGATAAAATCAAGGCTACTAACTTTTTGAACTTGTTCATGTTTCTTTCTCCCCCTATTTTTTATTTAAAAACCATATGACTCATCAGGAACACTCCTGTTAAATCCATTTATAGACGAACCAGCGTTCTTTTTACTGCTGCATGCCATCCGCCTAACAGCTGCTTTCTTTTATCTTCCTGCATCTTCTTCATGTAATTTACATGTTTTATCTGCTCAAATATCTGCTTGTTATCATAAATGCCCATAGAAATTCCTGCAACAAATGCCACTCCCATGCCAGACAGCTCTTCCACTGCAGGAATTTTTACGGAAACCCCTGCTATATCTGCCTGAAACTGCATCAAATAACGATTTTTGGTTGGACCGCCATCTACACAAAGTTCACGGATGTCGATATTAGTCTCCACCCTCATAAGCTGCACAATATCCTGTATCTGATAAGCAATGCTGTCTAATGCTGCCCGCACCATTTCATTTTTTCCCGTAATCCGGGTAATACCAGTAAACATTGCCGTTGCTGTACTATCCCAATAAGGTGCACCAAGCCCCGTGAATGCAGGAACAAAATAAGATTTATCTGCCTGATTTGAATTTTCTGCCAATTCTTCTGTTTGATTATCATCCTCTATAAGCTGCAGATTATCTTTAAGCCAGCTAACTACTGCCCCGGTATAATTCACATTTCCTTCCAACACATAATTTGCCTTTCCATCAAAGCTCCAGGCAAGCGATGTCACAAGACCACACTTACTAAATATTGCTTTTTCTCCTATATTCATCATGACAGAAGATCCTGTACCATATGTAGCTTTCAGCATTCCAGGATTACGGCACGCCTGCCCAAAAAGTGCAGCATGCGAATCTCCCATAACAGCCTGGATTACAATTTTCTCATTGAGCCAGCCCGCAAAATCTGTTTTCCCATAAAGCGCATTCGAATCACAAATTTCCGGCAGACTCGTTTTCGCAATGCCAAAGCATTTACAAACCGTATCATCCCACTGCAGACTGTTAATATTAAACAACTGTGTTCGCGATGCATTGGATACATCTGTCTTGAATGATTTTCCACCTGTTAGTTTGTAGACAAGCCAAGTGTCCATCGTTCCCATACACAAATTACCTTCGCACATAAGTTCTTTTGCGCCTGCTACATTTTCCAGTATCCAGCTTAGCTTTGCAGCGGAAAAATACGGTGATAAAGGAAGTCCGGTAGCCGCCTTTATCTTTTCGGAGCAATTCTCATCCTCAGCCATAAGACGGTTGCAGATCATTTCGCCCCGAGCACACTGCCAGACAATCGCATTATATATCGGCTTACCTGTCTTACGGTTCCAGGCCATAGCCGTTTCCCGCTGATTACTAATACCAACTGCAGCAATGGCGGTTTTATCAATACCGCTTCTTGCAGCTACACCTTTTACCACTGCAAGCACATTCTTATAAATCTCCTCTGCATCATGTTCGACCCAGCCTTTTTCACTAATGATCTGCCTATGTGGCCGATCACAGCGTGATGCAAGCTTTCCCTGTCCATCAAACAAAAGTGCTTTTGTTCCCTGCGTGCTTTGATCAATTCCCAGTATATACTTTTCCGGCATATCAGATCAACTCCATCACCGTTTTTACAATTCCGGCCGCATTTAATCCATAATGATCAAACACTTCCTTTGATTTACCCGTCACTACCGGTTCATCTGGCAACGACATATTAATTACACGCTTTGGATATTTTTCTGCCGCCACAATCTGGCTTACCATCGAACCAAGCCCACCAAATTTTGTATGTTCTTCAATTGTTACAATCGCCTTTGTTTCCTGTGCCGCTTTTATAACCGCTGCTTTATCAATTGGCTTTACACAATACATATCAAGCACGCGAGTTGATATTCCCTTTGTCTGTAAAATACTTGCCGCATCTTTTGCTGGTTTTACCATTTCACCACAGGCAATAATCGTAACATCGTTCCCCTCCATTACAACAGTCGCCTTATTCATGCTAAACGGCACATTGCCTTCTTCATAAACTTCATCAACGGCATTACGCCCAACACGCACATAGGCAGGCTCCGTATCCTGCAAAAGTGCTTCAATGAGCTTTGTCGTCTGCAAATGATCACTTGGCAAATAAACACGCATATTGGGTATTGAAGCCATTGCAGCAATATCATTTGCTGAATGATGCGTCATGCCAAGTGCACCATAGCTTACACCGCCGCTAATACCAATAAGTGTTACATTTGTTTTTGAATAAGCAACATCTACTTTTACTTGTTCCATACTACGAGTACTCAGAAAGCTTGCTGGTGATACGGCAAACGGTTTCTTGCCACAAGACGCAAGACCGGCACTCATTGAGACAAGATTTTGTTCTGCAATTCCAACCTCAACAAACTGATCTGGCCGGTTTTTAGCAAACGGCGCAAGTGATGCCGATCCACGGGAATCACTGCACAAAACAACAATATCTTTATCGCTGGCTGATTCTGCAAGCAGCACATTGCAGATTGCCTGTTTATTTGCTATTTTACTCATATTGAGCCCTCCTCTGATCGAGTTCTTGTATTGCCTGCTTATACTCATCATCTGTAGGTACCCGATGATGCCACCCCGCCTGATTTTCCATAAAAGAAACACCACAGCCCTTTGTTGTATTTGCAATAATAACCGTAGGTGCCCCTGTCACTGTCTTTGCTTTTTCAACAGCTTCATCAATTTCATTTATGTCATTTCCTCGAATCGACAAGACATTCCAGCCAAAGGCTGCCCAACGGTCTTCCTGGCTATCCTGCATCATAACGTCTTCTGTCGCACCCGATATTTGTAAACGATTGCGATCAACAAAGGCTGTAAGGTGATCCAGTTTATAGTGCCCGCCAGCCATAACGGCTTCCCAAACAGATCCTTCATCCATCTCACCATCACCCAATACAGCATAGACACGATAACTTTTCTTGTCCATACGTCCAGCCAATGCCATACCAACCGCTACTGATAAACCATGCCCCAGTGACCCGGTATTCATTTCAATCCCATTGATCTTATTATTAGGATGACCAATATATTTTGATCCATACTGTGAATATGTCAAAAGATCTTCCCTGGGGAAAAATCCTCGATCGGACAATACTGAATAAAGAGCTTCTACAGAATGTCCCTTACTTAAAACAAATCGATCCCGATTGGGATCTGTCATGTTTTCCGGACTACTATTCATTTGTTTATAATAAAGATCCACAAGAATATCTGTTACACTTAGATCTCCACCAATATGGCCGGTTCCAGCCCGATGGATAAGTGTCACGATATCTTTCCTGATATCACAAGCCTTTACTTTTAAATCCACGCTTATTCCCCCCTCAAATATGCTTTTACATTTTCTTCAATCGGATCATAAAGATCCGGTTTTATTCCCATATATTTACATGCTTCATAAAGAATAGGTACAACATCCTTATGAATGCCTACACAATGATGAATATACGGGCCTTCAACAATTTTTGCTTCAAGCCGCTTAATATTTTCCACAGCAACCCATAAATATGTTCCCATACATTTTGGCCCATCAACCCCTTTTGCATTTCCCAGCAATAAAGAATACTCCCCATTATCACCATCGAATCGACAAAGTGTAACCTTGCCATGCTTTGCTTCTGCCGTAATACTCCCCGGATGATCAAATGCCAATGGATACGTTAATTCCGGCATTTCCCTTGCCAGTGAAATCGGCCATGGACCACAGTGCTGCAAAAGCTCTCCATTGGGAATATCCGGATGACGAATTGTCCAATCGGCAAAAAAAGAACGCGTCGTATCCATGCCAGCTGCTTCAACCAGTAATGCAGTTATAGCTCCATGAATATCCGTTTCACAAACAACCGGAATACCTTCATCATTGAGCAGTGCATTTGCTGCACACGGCATAATACCCAGCTCAGTCTGTAACGCGTTCCAGCACTGTATCGCAGCCGCCTTGCAGCCATACTTTTTAATAAGTTCGCCCATTGCAACTTTCAAAGCTGCTACGTTTTCAACTTCATCATCCTTGATCTTTACATTCATAGTTTCATGAATATATTTTATGGTTTTAGCAACTTTAATTTTCTCGGCTTTTGCTGCCTTGACCGCTTCTGTAAGTTCCGTCATTGGAATTGGTGCAAGCTGAATATTGAATCGTTCTAACAGTTCCCCTTCATTGCACATTGTCGACCAAAAATCATATGGACGCGGTGCAATCTGTAGAATACGAATGTTGCGAAAGGTTTTGACAACATTACAAACCGCCAAAAAATCCTTAATACCCCTTTCAAACACAGGATCTTCCAAACGACAGTTTGTCAGATATGTAAATGGCACGCGAAATCGTCTAAGTACCTTTCCTGTAGCAAAAAGTCCACACTGGCTATCGCGCAATCGCACACCATTTTTATCCGGGCGTTCATCAAGTGGTCCCCACAAAAGCACTGGCACCTGCAAATCCTTGGCAAGCCGCGCACATTCATACTCTGTTCCAAAATTACAATGCGGTAAAAACAATCCATCAATTTTTTCTTTTCTGAATTTTTCTACTATTTTAAGACGATCTGCTTCTTCATAGAGCAAACCTTCTTCGTTGATGTCTTTTATATCAACAAACTCAATTCCAAACGCTCTAAGCTTTTTTTCTGTTAATCCGCGATACTTTATCGCATCCGGAGCACTAAAAATACTTCTTCTTGTTGGCGCAAATCCTAACTTTATCAAATGACATTCCCTCCTCAAATATAATAAACTGCTCTACACATATTATTATTTTAACGTAATTGAATAATTATGAATATTTTAATGACTTTATTATAATACATCTATATAAAAATTTCAATAATATTTTATAAATATTTACAATATATATATATAATATTTTATATAATTTATTGTTTTTGTAATTATTTCTATTGTTTATTATTGTTTTATTTAAAATAATTCATATTTACTATTATTTGTATTATGTCGTATATATTACATGTAAATATTTATATAAAGTTTTACATGTAATATACCTGACACAACAAAACACGCTTATTCTTCTATAAATATTGATATCTTTTTTTCGTTTTTATTTCATAAAAAAAGATATCAAACATGCAATAAAAAAAAGAAAGCCTATACCTATTACAAACTTTGTTTTATTTATTACATCAAATACCTTTTTATCTAATTTGCTTTCCATAAAAACTTCTACTTTTTTACAAAGCTCAATACCCATTTCTTTTTTTTTGAAAAGAAATCCTGATGTCTTATTTTTCATAACAATAATGTATTTCTCATTCTGCCTTACTTTATAAACATCTTCCCACTTTATGAAAACTTTTAAACCTTTTCCCGGTATATTTTCTATTCCATCTTGTGTCAATCGATAACATTCTTCTTTACTTTCCCTTTGATTAAACTCTCTTTTTATCTGCCACTCCATAAAAAAATAGTAAACAATAAGCATTACCAAAAACTTTAAGCCATATCCTAATAGAATATCAATCAGCAATAATGTTCCTAGTAAACAGCCAATTGTTATACGTGAATTTCTTGACACTATATGATAAAAACTGCGATAATCCTGTAAGTTCATTTCTGTTTTAAATGTAATACTATCTTTTTTCATAAATCATCTTTCCCTTCAAATTTTTTTACCTATTAAAAAACTAAAAATATAGTATTCCTTTGTCCCAAGCATTTCAATAATAATAAGGTAAAGTGACGACATTTTTCGTTTATGTCACGTCTTTTACACATAAGAAAAGCATCCCGAAGGATGCTTCGAAAACTTCTGCACATTTGCAGAAAATAGCCAATCCCAAAATTATTGTTCTAACGCACATTTAGTAAATTATTTCCAAAACGCACATTTAGTAAATTATTTCCAAAATGTATTTTACGATGAAATATCATCACTTACCTGAGCATAAACCAATAAAGTAAAAACAAATGTACCTCCTAAAATATTACCAAATCCCGTTGGAAATAAAAAGCGGAAAAAATAATCATACCATCCAGCATTTCCTTGAAGAACTTCATAGGCTACTTCACAAGAGCCTACCACCACATGGGCAAATCCTCCAATTGAAATAAAATACGTAAAACACAAAACCAAAAAAAAGCTAAACCCCCGCGACATTGGCATCATCCAGACAATAGCTGCAATCAAAATACCAGCTGGTATTCCACGAATTAGATTTTCCATAGGTGATATCTGTACAACATGAATTGCAATATTATGTAAAGATGAGGCTACAGGCGCTGTCACAAAATAAGAATTTGATAAAAAACATGCTGCTAAAAATGTTCCTGCTAAGTTCGATAAAAAAACCACACCCCAAAGCTTCATTACTTGCCAAAATTTTTCTTTTGAACAATCATGAAAAAAAGGAATAACTGTCGTAATTGTATTTTCAGTAAAAAGCTGCATACGGCCTAAAATCACAATAAGAAACCCTGTTGTATATCCAATTCCTGTAATAAGTTCAGCCCATGGCACATCTTTTAAATACATAAATAAAATTGCTTTAAAATAAAAAGAGAAGGAGATTAACAATCCAGCTGCTAAACCAGAAAAAATTAACGATTTGCTCGAACGTGAAAGTTCCTCCTCTCCATCTTTTCGGATAATTTCAAATAATAAATGTGGTGACAAGCGTTCGTGTTCTTCCAAAATAACACGGTCCTGACAAGACAAATTTTCTGTATTTTTACTTTGTTTACTCACTTTATCACAACTAACCAAAGCTGTGCTCACCTCCAAAACATATTTTAAACACGATCCCTTACAAACACATACTACAGTATAAAAATTGCTGTACCTTAAACTGATCATCAAATATAGCATATAATGCTAAGATGTGCAAACTACTACACAGATTTACTGATAGCATTTACCTGTATATTTATACTTCAACAAACACCTGCCAATTCCTTCTGCACAATACCGACAAACACACGTAAACACCTGCGATTGTCATTGCAATTATTTCATTTCAACAGCCTGATACAATCTGATACACACATTTCTTCATAAAACATAACACAAATAAGGCACTCCAGCTCAATTGAAAATGACAAATTTCAATTGCAATATTAAAATTTTTGAATAAAAATAAAACACATACAAAATAAATTACATGTGTTTCATTTGTAGGCTGTACACTTCTTGCACAACCAGTAACTATTTAATTAAAACAAATGGCGGAGTGAGAGAGATTTGAACTCTCGCACGCTTGCGCGTCTAACGATTTAGCAAACCGTCCTCTTCAGCCGCTTGAGTATCACTCCAGCAAGACTATACCAAATAAATATAAATGGCAGGGGCAGAAGGACTTGAACCCTCAACCAATGGTTTTGGAGACCACTACTCTACCAATTGAGCTAT